>NZ_JBSFWU010000102.1:0-27492 GCF_053594995.1 Streptomyces sp. NPDC002536 | reverse complement strand
GCCGGGGATGCCCTTGGCCTTCATGATGTCCAGCGCCTGGGTGATCCAGCCGTCCAGATTGTCACCGTAGGCCTTGGGAGCCGCAGCAGCGGCCTCGGCCTTCTCGGCCTTCAGGGGGGCGCGCTCCGTGGAACGGCTCGCGGCCTCCTTCGCGGCGCGCTCCTTGTCGGCCTTCGCCTTGGCGGCGGCGGTGGCGGCATCGGCGTCCGCCTTCTGCTTGGCCTCGACGGCGGCCTTGGCGGTGGCCGTGGCCCGGGTGGCGGCGTCGTCGGCCTGCTGGGTCAGCTCGTCCTGCTGCGTCTCACCGAAGGACTGCGCGTTCTGCGCCACCGGCTTCACGGCGGGGGCGGCGTGGGCCGTGCCGCCGCCGAGGGCGGCGAAGGCGACGGCGGCGATGCCGGTCGCGGCGATGCCTGCGGCGGAGAACTTGTGGGTCTTGGTCAGAGCGGTATAGCCGGAGATGGTGGTGGTGCGCATGAGCGAGCTGATCCTTCCAATCGCGAAGTCGCAGTGGCCGTCGTTGGCGCGAATGAAGCGCCGCGTCTCGTTCGACGGCGCCGTGCGACTCGGCAATTGTTAGCGGCCGGAAAATCCGCTGGCAAAGGTGTGACCTACTACCGGACGTCGTTGCGCACACCCACCAAATAGCCCGGAAATGTCCGTTTCAGGCCTTTAGTCCTCTACGATGCGGCATCGCACGTGACCTGGCTCTCATGGGCGGGCTCACACGGAGCCTTGATCACGTACACAGTCCGCGGCCGTACGACCACACTCCGAGGGGGCCCCGCCTCGTACGGGCAAAACTCATTTGACTACACGCCGACGGCACCCCCGCGCACGGCGAAGTGCCCTTGCTTGAAAGGAATTTGACCCGAACCGGTAGATCGCTTGGGTAGTGGTTGAACTACGAGCCATTGTTGTGTGTCAGTCTATTTTTGGCCTCGGGGGTACGAGGGAGTGCCTTCCGGGGCCCTTCACATCGACATGTGCCCGCTGACAGCGGGCGTCCCCGCTGCCGGCCGGGCAGATGGGGGACTTCATCGTGAACGGTAAGAGTGCACCCGCGTGCGTCGGCGCGATCGCCGTCGTCGGCATGGGATGCCGGTTTCCGCAGGCCAACGGCGTGGACCGGTTCTGGTCACTGCTGCAGGACAACCGGGACGCCATCACCGCGGTCCCTTCCGACCGCTTCGACATCGACGACCACTACGCCGCCGGTGCCGGCACTCCGGGCAAGACCAACTCCCGTCACGGCGGCTTCCTCGACGACGTCTTCTCCTTCGACGCCGGATTCTTCGGGATCTCGCCCGCCGAGGCCAGGGCCATGGACCCGCAGCAGCGTCTGTTATTGCATTGCGCCTGGGAAGCGCTCGAGGACGCCGCCATCCGGCCCGCCGACCTGGCGGGCACCCGCACCGGCGTGTTCGTCGGCCAGGCGACCTCCGACTACGGCGACCTCCCGCAGCCGCTGGCCGAACGCGGCGTGCACGACTCGGCCGGGCGCCGCATCCGGGCGGTGACCGCGGGCCGCCTCTCCTACGCCCTGGACCTGCGCGGCCCCAGCATGGTCACCGACACGGCCTGCTCCTCCTCGCTGGTCGCCGTGCACGCCGCCCGGCTGAGCGTGCTCTCCGGCGAGAGCGACGTCGCCATCGCAGCAGGGGTCAACGTCATCCTCGCGCCCGACGACGCCGTCGCCTACTCCCAGGGCGGCATGCTCGCCGCCGACGGCCGGTGCAAGTTCGCCGACGCGCGCGGAGACGGCTTCGTGCGCAGCGAAGGCGTGGGTGTGGTGGTGTTCAAGCGGCTGGAGGACGCCGTGCGGGACCGGGACACCGTCCAGGCCGTTCTCCTCGGCAGCGCCGTCACCAACGACGGGCGCGCGAGCGGCTTCCTGTTGCGCCCCGCGGTCGACGGGCAGCGGCAGATGCTGCGCGAGGCGTGGCGCAGTGCGGGCATCACCCCCGGCGACCTGGCCTACGTGGAGGCGCACGGCACCGGGACGACAGCCGGTGACGAGGTGGAACTGAGCGCCCTGGCCGCGGAGATGAGCGGGCAGCGGCCGGAGGGCCGACCGCTGCTGACCGGTTCGGTGAAGACGAACATCGGGCACACCGAGGCGGCGGCAGGCATCGCCGGACTCATCAAGGCCGTCCTTATGGCCCGCCACGGCCTCGTCCCCGCGTCGCTCCACTACACACAGCCGCATCGGCTGCTGGCCGGCGGCGGGCAGTCCATCGAAGTCGTCGCACGCAACCGGCCGCTGCCGGAGGCCGGGCGCCCGGCGCTGCTCGGTGTCAGCTCGTTCGGCCTGTCGGGGACCAATGCCCATGTCGTCGTGGGCCAGTACGTGCCGGAAGCGGCGCAGACGCCGGGCTACGAGCCCGCCGAGGGCGCCGCCTCCGGCCCCCAGCTCCTCGTCCTCTCCGCCCGGTCGCCCGCGGCGCTGCGGCGGCTGGCGCTCTCCTATGCCGAGCACCTGGGCGACGGCGAGCGCGGGCGACGGCAGCGGCTGCGGGACATCTGCGCCACGGCCGCCTGCCGACGCGACAGCCACCCGTACCGTCTGTGGGCGGTCGGCGACGACCACAGTGAACTGGAGGCGGTTCTGCGGTCGTTGGCCTCGGGCGAGCCCACCCCGCTCGGCGGCGTCGGCGAACAGCCGGTCACCGGAACGGTGCGCACGGCCTTCGTCTTTCCCGGCCAGGGTTCCCAGCGGCCGGGCATGGGCGACGAACTGCGCGTCGCATGGCCGGAGTTCGCGCAGGCCCTGCGGGACTGCGACGAGGCCGTGCTGAAGGAGGCCGGGTGGTCGCCCGCCGACGTCCTCGCCGAGCGGCGCGAGCTCCGCGGCGTCGAAACGGTGCAGCCCGTGCTGTGGGCCGTGGAGGTGGCACTGGCGGAGGCCTGGCGGCGGCGCGGCATCGAACCCGACGTGTGCATCGGGCACAGCATGGGCGAGATCGCGGCGGCCCATGTCGCGGGGGCGCTCTCCCGCACGGATGCGGCGGCGGTGATCTGCCGCCGGAGCCGCCTGATGATGCGCCGGTCCGGACGCGGCGCCATGCTCGTCGTGGCGCTTCCCGCCGAGGAAGCCGAGGCCCTGGCGGCGCACCACGGCACGGGAGTGGTGCTCGCCGTGGAGAACTCCCCTTCGTCCAGCGTGCTGGCCGGTGCCCCGGACGCCCTGGAGGCCATCGCCGACGGCCTGCGCTCCCGCGGGGTCTTCTGCCGCACGGTGAAGGTCGACGTGGCTTCTCACTCGCCCGACATGGACGCGCTCCGCGACGACGTGCTCGCGGCCCTGGCCGACGTGTGTCCCGGGCCGTTCACCGGGGAGATGGTCTCCACCGTCCACCGCCGCCCGCCGGCCGGGACCGAACTGGACGCCGGGTACTGGATGGACAACCTCCGCAGGCCGGTCCGGTTCACCCATGCCGTCGCATCCGTCGCCGAGCGGGGCGCGCACGTCTTCCTGGAGATCAGCCCGCATCCGGCGCTGACCGGCGCCGTGGAGGAGACCCTGGCAGCCTCCGGGGCGCCGGCCCGCGTGGTCGGCTCGCTGCACCGTGACCGGCCGGAGGCCGTCTCGATGGCCTGCACGGCCGGCCGGATGTTCGTGCACGGTACCCGCGTCGACTGGCACCGGTGGTACGGGGAGGACGTCCGCCGGGTTCCGCTGCCGCTGTACCCGTGGGACGCGGAGAACTACCGGCAGCGCCCGGCGCTGCCCGACGCGGCGCCCGACGGACGCCGTACCTGCCGGTCGGCGGTGGGTTTCCGGGGCGGCGCGTCCGTACGGGGCCTGACCCCGCTGCCCGCGCTCTCGGGCATCCTGGCCGGGCTCGGGCTGCCCGCGCTCGACGGGTCCATCCATGTACTGGAGGACGTCTCCTTCGGTGCCGAGCTCGTCGAGACCGGCACCGTGAGGCAGTTGAGAACGTCCTGGAGCGCGCCCGAGGCGGACGGGGTACGGGAGACGTCCGTGGACGCGCTCGTGACGGACGACGCCGAGTGCTCCGCCGTGCCGGTGTTGCGCGCCCGGCTACGGTCGGTGCCGTACGAGGGAGCGCCCGAGGCCGGCGGCCCCCTCGTCGCCGCGCTCACCCGGTGCACCCGGCTCATGGGCCCGGCCGCGTTCCAGCGGCATGCCCTGCTCTGCGGCTTCCGCATTCCCGATGTGCTGCTCGGTGTAAGGGAGTTGCGGCACGGCTCCCGCGAGGTGGTGGCGCGCATGACCCGCCCGGCCGTGCCCCTGACGCTGGCATGGGAGACGGTCCTGCAGCCGCTGCTGGCCCTGCACTCCGGCGGCGGCCCCTTCCGCACGGCCCGGCACGCCTATGTGCCGACGGCTGTCGAATCCGTGTGCATCCACGACGAACTGCCGGGCGAGTTCTGGGTCATGGCCCGTTTCACGGGCGACGGGACGCGGGGGCGGGAACGGGCCGACGTGCTCGTGACCGGGTACGACCGGCAGGTGCTCGCGGAGTTCCGCGGCGTGACGCTGCACCGTCTCCCCCCGGCCGCCCGGACCCGGGATCTGATGCGGGCGGCCGAGTTCCCCGGGCGGCTGCTGCGCCGAATGCGGGGCGGCACGGCGGGGCGCCCCGCACCACGCACCCTGGAGGCGCGGCCGCCCCGTCCGGCCGCCCCGACGGCCCCGCCGGACAGGGGAGTTGCGGTTCCCTCCACGGTTCCTCCCGCGGCGCCTTCGGGGGCGGAGGGGGTCGTACGGGAGGCGGCGGGCCTGCTGGGGCTGCCCGCCGACCGGATCGACCGGGCCCGTTCGCTGCGCGAGCTCGGGCTCGACTCGGTCATGGCCACGCAGCTCAGGCGGCGGCTGCAGGCCACTCACGGTTTGGAGGTTCCCGTGGACCTGCTGCTGGGCGCCGACAGCATCGAGGCACTGCTGGGCGAGTTGACGGCGTGCCGTACAGCTGACGTGACCGCAGATCACGAATATACTGGAGACCAACTTTGTTCTTTGGTGTAAGTTTGTAGGGTCCAAGCCCCGAGGAAGAGGCCACGACATGGACACGATGTCCCCCACGCCCGCAAGCCGCCGCGAGCGCAACAAGCAGCGTGTCCGTGAGCGGATCTACGAGGCGGCGCTGTCCCTGTTCAGCGAACAGGGGTACGCCGCCACCTCGATCGACCACATCGCCGAACGGGCCGATGTCGCTCGCGGGACCTTCTTCAACCACTTCAAGCGGAAGGAAGACCTCATCACGGAGTGGGGCGAGCGCCGGCGGCAGCGGCTCACGACCTATCTGGAGGAGCCGGTGTCCGAGGGCGGCAGCGAGTACCAGCACCGCCTCGAGCGGTGCATGGCCGCACTCAGCCGGATCAACGAGGACGAGGAGGCCCGGGCCACCCCCGCCATGCTCCAGGCCTGGGTGCAGGCCGGCCAGCCCCTGCTGGAGGAGCCGTACGCGGCACGGATATTCGCCGAGGCGGTGGAAGCCGGCCGGCTCCGCGGGGAGTTCGCCGCCGACATCGACGCCACCCGGGTCGGCAACGTCCTGCGCGACGTCTATCTGGGCACGCTGTACCGGTGGGCCCGGGTCAACACCTCCCTCTCCCTCGGCTACGAACTGCAGCAGGTCCTGCGCATTCTGCTGGTCGGCATCAAGGCACCGTCCGGGAACGAAACAAAGACGAGGTGATCGAAATGCATGCCGAACGCGTGGCGATCGGTGCGCTCCTGTCGCCGGATTCCCCGCGCAGCCGGCCGGAGGACCCGGCCCACTTACGGGAACTGGTCCGGCTGGAAACCCCGTTCGAGCCGATACTGGTCCACCGCTCCACCATGCGCGTCATCGACGGAATGCACCGCGTGCGCGCGACGGAAATGCGCGGCGGCACGGACATTCTCGTGGAGTACTTCGACGGCAGTGCGGCGGAGGCCTTCGTCCTGTCGGTGCAGCGCAACATCCGGCACGGGCTGCCGCTCACGCTCGCCGAGCGCAAGGCCGCCGCCGCCCGCATCATCGTCTCCCACCCGCACTGGTCGGACCGGGCCGTCGCCGAGCACACCGGAATCAGCGCGAAGACCGTGGCCAGGGTCCGCGGATGTGCGAGTGCGGACGGTCCGCACTCGCACACCAGGGTCGGACGCGACGGCCGCGCCCGCCCCCTCAGCAGCGACGAGGGCCGCCGTAGCGCAGCGGCCCTGCTCGCCGCCGACCCCGGCGCGTCCCTGCGGAAGATCGCCCGCGCCGCCGGGGTCTCCGCCAGCACGGTCCGCGACGTGCGCGAACGGGTCCGGCACGGCCGCGATCCGGTCCCCCTGCGCCACCGCGGCGCCCGGCCCGCCGGCTCCGGAGCCCCGCCGCCCGTACCCACCGTCGCCGACGCCGTCCGGCTCCTGATGCGGGATCCGTCCGTGCGGTCGAAGGAATCCGGCCGGCTGCTGCTGCGCATGCTCCGCACGACCGGAATCGACCAGGAGGAATGGCGCCGCGTCATGAACGACCTCCCGGTGCACTGCGCACCCCTCGTCCGCACCGTGGCGCTACGACGTGCCGAGGAATGGCGCGCATTCGCCGAACTCGTCTCCGGGCGGCCGGAAGCCGCTTAAAAAACGAACAGCGACAACCACGCAGCGGAGCCGACCCGTTCAGGGCCGGCTCCGCTGCGTGCGTCCGATTTCCTTTCCCTGTACAAGGAGTTCACCGCGCACATTGCGAACGCCGAGGCCGCGGAGATGTAATCAATCCCGGCCGCCTCCCGGACGGGCCGGGAATTCCGATTCCCCGCCGGGACGGCCCCCACCGTCCTGTCGGCCAGGGAGATGTGTACCCCCATGGTTCCCGAAAAGTCCGCGCCCGTCCGCACCCAAGCCCCGGCCCCCTCACCCCCGGAGGGGGCCGGACCCCGGCCGCACCGCATCGCCGTGATCGGAACGGGTCCCCGCGGACTCTCCGTGCTCGAACGGCTGGCGGTGCGGCTCGCCGGGCAACACTCCGGCAAGGCAGTCGAGTTGTATGCCGTCGACGCCGTCGAGGTCGGCTGCGGCCGCATCTGGCGCACCGACCAGCCGGACTGGCTGCTGATGAACACCCCCGCCGGCGAGGTCACCATGTTCTCCGGCCCCGCCGACGACGGACCGGCCCGGCCGGGTGCGGGACCGTCGCTCGCCGAGTGGTGGCAGGCCGCCGAGCCCGGCCGGGCCGACCCCGACGACGTGGCGCCGCGCGGCCTGTACGGCCACTACCTGCGCTTCGTCCTGGACCGCATCACGGCCGCCCTGCCCGCCCACGTCACCCTGCACTGCCTGACCGCCCGGGCCGACGAGCTGTGCCGCGACCCCCAGGGCGGCTGGCGGGTCGTCCTGGCCGGCGGGACCTGGATCCGCGCCGACCGGGTGGTACTGACCACGGGGCACGCGGTGAATGAACTCGACGGCACGCAGAGCCGGTTCGCCGCGCACGCCGCCGACCGCCCGGGCACCCGCTACCTGCGCGGCGACTCCGCCGCGGACATGCCGCTGGACGACATCCCTGCGGGTGACAACGTCGGCATCATCGGTCTGGGTCTGTCGTTCTACGACGTCATGGCGTCCCTGACCACCGGCCGCGGCGGCAGGTTCGTGCCGGACGGGGCCGACGGACTGCGCTACGTCCCCAGCGGGCGCGAGCCGAGGATGTTCGCCGGTTCCCGCAGCGGTGTGCCGTTCCCGGCGCGGGCGCGCAACCAGAAGCCCTCCGACCACGCCTACCGGCCCGCGCTGTTCACGGTCGAGCGCATCCGGCAGCTGCGCGGCTCCGGCCCGCTGGACTTCCGCCGGGACGTACTCCCCTGGCTGCTCGGCGAGATGCAGCTGGTCTCCGCGTGCGCCGCGGCCCGCCGCGCGTACGACGAGCGGACCGCCGGTCTCCTGGCGGAGGAGGCGGCCGACTGCGCCGCGACGTCGGCGTGCCCGCCCCAGGAGGCCGTGCTGCGCACGGCACGGCGGTTCGGCCTGGACGAGGTGCCCGCGGTGGATCTCCAGGCCTGGGCCCGGCCCTTCGCGGAGCACCGGTTCGCCGGCCCCGAGGAGTTCACCGCGGCGCTCCGCCGCTGGATGCTCGACGACATCGCGGCGGCAGAACTGGGCAACGCGGACGGCCCGTTCAAGGCCACGACGGACACCCTCCGGGACGTCCGCGCCGTCAACAAGGCCGCCGTCGACTTCGGAGGGCTGACACCGCGCTCGCACCGGGAGGACTTCCTCGGCTGGTTCGTCCCCGTCTACTCGATGCTGTCCGCCGGGCCGCCCGTGCGCAGGCTGCGGCAGGCGCTGGCACTCATGGACTGCGGGCTGCTCCATTTCGTCGGCCCGCACAGCACCTTCACCGTCCCGGCGGACGGCGACGGCTTCCGCATCGCCTCGCCCGGCGTCGCGGGATCGGGCCGGCAGGTCGCCGCCCTCGTCGACGCACGGATCCCCGGCCCCGACGTCCGCAGGGACACCTCGCCGCTGGTCAGGAGGCTGCTGCACGACGGCGTGCTGACGTCCTTCCGGCACGGCGACGGGAGCGGCGCCTTCGACACCGGAGGCGTGGCCGTCACCCCCGCTCCGTACCACCCCGTCGGCGCCGGCGGCCCCGACACCAGCCTGTACGTCCTGGGCATCCCGGCCGAGCACACCCGCTGGCTCACCCACGTCGGCGGCGGACGCCCCGGCGCCTGGGGGGAGTTCACGCGGGACGCCGACGCCATCGCCGCGGACGCCCTCGCCCCCGCTCTGTCCGCACTGCACGCCCCGAACCCCACGAGGTGAGAAATGAGCATCAGCAAGGACCTGTTCGAGGACCGGAAGGTACTGATCGTCGGCGGAACCTCGGGGGTGGGACTGGCGACGGCGCACGCCTTCGCAGCCGCCCGTGCCCGGGTGACCGTCGCCTCCCGGTCGCTGGTGAACGTCGAACGGGCCGTCAAGGAGCTCGGCGACGCCGACGCGACCGGCCGGACCCTCGACGTCCGCGACGACCGTGCCGTCGAGGAGTTCGCCGCCCGGGCGGGCGAGTTCGACCACGTCGTGATCTCGGCGGCGGAGTCGCCCATGCCGATGGGCCGGGCCGACACCCTGCCGCCGGCCGACTGCCACGCCGCCATGGACAGCAAGTTCTGGGGCGCCTACCGGGTCGCCCGGAGCATCGGCATCCGGCCCATGGGATCGCTGACCCTGGTGTCCGGCATCCTGTCCGTCCGCCCCAGCAGGGCATCCGCCCTGATGAGCGCCATCAACGCCGCCCTGGAGGGGCTCGGCCGCGGCCTCGCCCTGGAGCGGGCGCCGGTGCGGGTCAACACCGTCTCCCCCGGCATCCTCAGCACCTCCGCCCTGATGGCCCGCATGTCCGAGGAGGACCGCCGTGCCGTCCGCGACAGGCTCCCCGCCGGGCGCGTGGGCACCCCCGAAGAGGTGGCCCGGGCCATCGTCTTCCTGGCCGGCAACGCCTACGCGACCGGCACGACGCTGGCCCTGGACGGCGGCGCCACCATCGCCTGAACCGTCCGAGGCCCGGCGACCCCCAACCCGCATCGAACCCGAAGAGTGCATCGTGGCTACGACACAACAGACAACACTCACCACAAGCCGGTCGACCGGTGCCGACACCGCCGCGCTGCTGACCATCTGCGTGGGCTTCTTCATGGTCAGCCTCGACGCCACCGCGGTGAACGTCGCGCTGGACGCCCTGCGCGACGGCATGCACACGGGAATGAGCGGTCTGCAATGGACCGTCGACGGCTACACCCTGGTCTTCGCGGCCCTGCTGCTGACCGCCGGAGCCCTCGGGGACCGGCATGGGCCGAAGCGGATCTTCTCGCTCGGCCTGCTGGTCTTCTCCGTCGCCTCGGCCCTGTGCGGACTGGCACCGGGAGTCTGGGCGCTGGTGGCTGCCCGGGTACTGCAGGGCGCAGGAGCGGCACTGCTGGTCTCCACGTCCCTGTCCCTGCTGCAGGCGATCTACGCGGAACCGGCGGCCCGCGCCCGGGCGTTCGGCGTCTGGGGCGGTGTCGGCGGAGTCGCCGTGGCCGCCGGCCCGGTCGTCGGCGGCATCCTGGTCACCACGCTGAGCTGGCGGTCCGTGTTCTTCCTCAACGTGCCCCTGGGGCTGCTCGGCCTGGTCGTCGCCAGGCGCCGGATCCCCGAGGCACCCGGCAGCTCCCGCTCGCTCAACCCGTCCTCGCAACTGGCCGCCGTCGTGGGACTGGGCACCCTCACCTACGCGTTCATCGAGGCCGGCGTGCGGGGCTGGACCGCCGCACCCGTCCTCGTCGCCTTCTTGATCGCGGCAGCCGCCGTCGTGGTGTTCCTCGTCAACGAGCGCCGCTCCGCCACCCCGATGCTCCCGGCGGGCGTCTTCCGCAACCGCGGCTTCACCGCCGCCTGTCTGGTCGGCCTGCAGATCAACCTCGGCTTCTACGGCCAGTTGTTCGTCGTCGGGCTCTACTTCCAGCAGATCCGCGGCTATTCCGCGATGGAGACCGGCCTCGCTCTGCTCCCCCAGGCCGTCGTGGCCTCCCTGACCGCGTTCGCCTGCGGCAAGGTCACGGCACGTACGGGACCGCGGCTGCCCATGCTGACCGGCCTCGTCGCAGGGGCCGTCGGCCTCGGCGGCCTGGCCGCGGCCGGCGCGCACACACCCTACTGGCTGCTGGTCTGGCCGATGATGGCCATCGGGTTCGGCATCTCCTTCACCGCCCCGGCCGCCACCGCCGCCGGCATGACGGCCGCCCCGGCCGCCCGGTCCGGCGTCACCTCCGGACTCCTCAACGCGGCCCGGCAGACGGGCAGCGTGATGGGCGTCGCCGTCCTCGGCGCACTCGTGGGGCACCGCTCCGGCTTCCTGACCGGCCTGCACACCGCCCTCGCACTCGCCGCCCTCTTCTTCCTCGTCGCCCTCGCGCTGACGATCACCTGGATCAAACCCGCCGGACACACACCCCGCACCTGACCCATGGAGCGATGGACATGCCCAGCACCCACTGGACGACCCACTGGCACACCCGCAGGGACCCTTTCGCCGAGGAGTGCCGTACCGCGCGCGCCGATCTGCTCGCCGACCTCGGCAATCCCGGCGCCGCCCAGAAGCGCGTCCTCGACGACATCATCGACATCAGCGCCGGTTCCCTGTACTGGCAGGAGAACGGCTACGACGCGGCGACCGACGCGGACTCGTTCCGCGCCCTCCTGCCGATCATGCGGTACGACGACTTCGTCCCCGCCATCGAGCGGGAGACCCGGACCAAGGGCGGCGTCCTCACCTGCAGCCCCATCGTGCGCTGGCTCAAGACCAGCGGCACGACGGGCACGCCCAAGCGGGTCCCGTACACCCTGCACTGGGTCCTGACCTACCGGATCCCCGCCATGCGCGCGATGTGGGGCACCTACCTCGAGCAGCATCCCGAGCTCCTGGCCCACCCCTTCGCGACCCTGGACACCCAAACGGTGCGCGAGGATGTCAGCGACTGGGTGCACGGCGTGGAGCACCAGGCCATCAGCAACCGCCACCCCAAGATCAACAGCCGGGACTGGAACCCGCCGTGGTACGAGGCGCCCTGGTTCGGGCCGCAGGCTCCCGCCTCCCACGAGGGCCGGATGTACCACCGCATCCGGCACCTGGTCGGCAAGGAGCTGCACTACATCTCCTCGATCAACCCGAGCACCCTCGTCTCGCTGCGCGACCACATCGCCCTGCACGGCAACCGGCTCGTACGCGACCTTGCCGACGGCACCCTCGACGGCGCCCCCTGGGGCGAACCCGACCGGGAGACCGCCGCGCATCTCGCGGACGTGCTGCGCGACCCGGACTTCACGCTCAAGGACGTGTGGCCGTCCCTGACCCTCTACACCTGCTGGTTGTCGGCGTCGGCCGAGCTGTACCGCGACAAGCTCGACGCGGTCCTGCCCGGCGTGGCCGCTCTGCCGTTCATGAGCTGCGGCACCGAGGGGGTCACCACCATCCCGGTGGACGGCACCGTCGGCAGCCAGCCGCTCGCGGTCGACCAGGCCTTCTTCGAGTTCGTGCCCGCCGCGCAGCCGCTCGGCCGCATGCTGGACGAGCGCACGCCCGTCCCCACCCTGCTCTTCGACGAGGTCGAGGCCGGGGCCGAGTACCACCTTGTCATGTCACAGGCCAACGGCCTGTTCCGGCTGTGGACCGGTGACATTTACCGCGTGGACCGGATCGTGGACGGCGTGCCCTGGATCCACTTCGTGCGCCGGGACGGCCTGTTCCACTCCTTCACCGGCGAGAAGATCACCGAGCCCCAGGTCACCGAGGCCATCACCCGGGGGCTGCGGAACACCGGCCGCGGCACCGGCCTCTACATGTGCGGCCCGCGGTGGGGCGAGCCCCCGCACTACGTCGCCGTGGCGGAGACGCACGACGGCGCCCACGCCCTGGACCCGGAGCTGTCCGGGCACGTGGACCGGGAACTCATGGACATCAACATCGAGTACGCCGCCAAGCGCGGCAGCGGACGCCTGGCCTCCTTCGAGGTCGTCACGGTGCCGCCGGACGCCATCGGCGCCTACCTGGAGAGCCGGCGGCAGGCCGGAAACGCCACGCAGCACAAGTACAAGCCGTTCCACCAGAACATCGACTTCCTTGCCGACCTCGTCGGTTGCGACGTGAAGGGCTGATGATGATCGAGCTGAAGCGCACCCCCCTCAGCACCCGCCGCGAAGTGCACCGCGTGCGGCGGCCCGGCGCCGACCTCGCGCTGCACGTGTGGCGGCCGCAGGAGATCAAAGGCGTGGTCTTCTACTTCCACGGCCTGCAGAGCCACGCCGGCTGGCTGTGGGAGACCGGCCCCCAGTTCGCCGCCAACGACATCGCCTTCTGCGTCCTCGACCGGCGCGGCAGCGGCATCAGCGACGGCCCCCGCAACGAGATCGCCGACACCGACACCGTGATCGGCGACTACGCCGCCGCGCTGGCCGCCGTGCGCCGGATGGCCGGCGAGGACAGCCCACTGAGCCTGTTCGGGCACTGCCTGGGCGGCTCCGTCATGGCGGCCGCGATGCACCACCCCGCCTTCGACACCCGCTACGACGCCGCCGTCTTCTGCTCGGCCTGGCCCGGAAAACTGCACGCGACGCTCACCGAGGACCAACTGCGCGCGCTCGCCCGCGAAGAGAGCACCGAGACCTGGGACGCGGGCCTGAAGGCGGCGGACTTCACGGACGTCCCCAAGTACCGGCACTACATCGAGAACGACGACCTCGCCGTCCACCGGCTCACCCGCCGCTCGCGCCGCACCCTCCTGGAGCTCGAGCAGCTGTACATGTCCCCCGCGCGCGGCGGCATCCCCGACGTGCCCACCGTCTACGTCTCGGGCATCACCGACCCCATCGTGGACCTCGACGACGCCCACAAGACGTTCATCTCCCTGACCTCCGGCCGCGGTTCGATCATCAAGCTGCCCGCCGACAAGCACTACCTCTTCTTCACCGACGTCCGCACCAGCCTCGTCAACTGGGCCTCCACCTTCACGCTCGTCCAGGGGCTGGAGCAGCATGGCTGAGGCTCTGCTGCTGCACGCCGCGCTGCCCATGCAGGTGGGCTTCGACCATCCGGCGGCCCGCCGCCGGCGCTCGGAGAGCCTGGTCCTGCGCCTCACGCTGGACGGCGTCAGCGGCCTCGGCGAGTGCGCACCGCGACCCTACGTCACGGGCGAGACCACGGAAGGCGTCGTGGAGGAACTGCGCCGCGTGGACCTCCCGTTGCTCTTCCGCAGGCTCCGGGACACCGATGCCGGGGAACTGGCGGCGCTGCTGCTCCGGGACGGCTTCGAGCGGACCTTCGGCATCCACGGGGGCAACAACCTGGTGTGCCTGCTGGAGACGGCCGTCCTGGACCGCCTCGGCCGCGTCCTGCACCGTCCCCTGGCCGCTCTGCTCGACGGTCCCTCGCCACCGGACGGCACCGGTCCGCTGCCCATCTCTCAGGTCATGGATCTGGGGATCACGGCGGAGCGGTTCCTCGCGACGCGCGGCCCCTTCCACTTCGTCAAGATCAAGGCGTCCGGCGACATCGGCCGGGACGTGGCGGCGGTCACCGCGGTCCGCCGGGCGCTCGGCCGCCACGTCCCGGTCAGTGTGGACGCCAACATGAGCTGGACCACGCAGACCGCGCCGGCGCACATGACGGCCCTGCGCGACTGCGGCGCGGACCTCGTCGAGGAGCCGCTGCCCAAGGGCTCGTGGGACGCCCTGCGCGCCCTGCGCCGGCGCACCGGGCTCGCCGTGATGCTGGACGAGTCCCTGTGCTCCCCCGCCGACGCGCGGGCCGCGGTGGCGGCCGACGCCTGCGACGCGTTCAACATACGCGTCGCCAAGTGCGGGGGCCCGACGCACTCGGCACGCATCATCGGCATCGCCCGGCAGCACGGCGTACCTTTCCAGGTCGGCGTCCAGGTGGCCGAGGTCGGTCCGCTCATCGCGGCCGGCCGGGCCCTGGCGTTCCGCAACCGTGACGCGGTCACCGTGGAGGCCGGCCAGTCGGACCGGTTCTTCGACCCCATGATCGTCTCTCCCGCGCCGGCCGTGGACCGCACCGCCAACACCGTCACCCCCACCGGGCACGACGGCCACGGGCTGGAGCTCAACGAACACGCCGGACCCTACGCACTGATCGAGTACACCGAGGGCGCCGGCCGGTGGCGGCCCGCGACGACACCTGTGAAGGCCGAGGCATGACACCATACTTCTCCGATCTGCTGGTCGACTTCCTCAACCAGCAGGACATCGACTACGTGACCTTCAACCCCGGGGCCTCGTTCCGCGGTCTCCACGACTCGCTGGTGCACGCGGAGGACGCACCGGAGATCGTGATGGCGTGCCACGAGGAGATCGCCGTGGCGATCGCCCACGGCTACCACAAGGCGAGCAACCGGCACATGGCCGTGTTCACGCACGCCAACGTCGGCCTGTTGCACGCCTCCATGGCCGTCTTCAACGCCTGGTGCGACCGCGTCCCCCTGCTCGTCCTCGGCGGCAACGGGCCGCTCGACGCGGGCAGGAGGCGGCCGTGGATCGACTGGATCCACACCTCGCAGAACATCGAGTCGGTCGTCAAGGACTACGTCAAGTGGTGCGACCAGCCCACCAGCCAGCGGGCCACGGTGGAGTCCCTCTACCGCGCGTTCCGGCTGATGACCACGGAGGCCCAGGCACCGGTGTACGTGGCCCTGGACTTCGAGGTCCAGGAGCAGCCGCTGGAGGACGGCGTCCGGCTGCTGCCCCAGCACGCGGCACGGCCCGCCGCCCTCCCGCCGCTCGGCGAGCCCAGCGCCCGCGGCCTGGCCGAGCGGCTGCACGCCGCCGAAGCCCCGCTGCTGATCACGGACTTCAGCGGCCGTGACCCGCGGACGGTGGCGCCCCTGGTGACGCTCGCCGAGAAGGCCGGACTCGCCGTCCTCGACCGCGGCAACCGGCTCAGCTTCCCCAACACCCACGAGCTCAACGTCTCCTTCGCCGACCCCGGCGTCCTCCGGGGCACGGACCTGGTCCTCGCCCTGGAGGTGCAGGACCTGGCGGGCGCGCTGGGCGCCGTCCCCGGCCCGCCCGAGCCGGATGCCCATGTCGTCACGATCGGCACCAACGACCTGCTCACCAGCAAGTGGTCCGCGGACTACATGCAGTTCGTCCCGGTCGACGAGTCCTTCAGCGCCGACACCCTGGGCACCCTCACGGCCCTGCTCGACATCGTCGAGGACAAGGACGGCCCCTTCGCCACCGACGAGTTCGCCGAGCGGCGCGACGCCCGTGCCCGGCGCCTCGCCGGGGCCCGCGCGGCTGCGGACGACCGGTGGGCCGATCACCTGCGTCGCGCTCAGGACGACGAGGTCATCGACGTCGCCTGCGCGGTCGACGAGATCCACAAGGCCGTCCGCGACGAGCCCTGGATCCTGGCCAATACCGGCAGCCTGACCATCGACGGCTGGGTCAAGAAGCTGTGGCCGCTGGAGCGTCCGCAGAGCTACCTCGGTCTCAACGGCGGCGGAGGGCTCGGCTACGGACTGGGCGCATCGATCGGCGCCGCACTGGCGCACAAGGACTCCGGACACCTCTGCATCGACCTGCAGGCCGACGGCGACCTGCTCTACACGCCCAGCGCACTGTGGACCCTGGCCGCCTACGACGTCCCGCTCCTCGTCGTCGTCATGAACAACCGCCTCTACCTCAACTCCACCCAGCACGCGGCACGGATCGCGGAGAACCGCGACCGCGACACCGGCAAGGCACACATCGCGACCAGCTTCCACGACAGCCCCGTCGACTTCGTCACGCTGGCGCAGTCGTTCGGCGTCCATGCCCTGCCGCGCGTGGCCACCCTCGCGGACGTCGCTCCCACCGTGGCCAGTGCCGTCGACCACATCACGACGCACCGCAAGCCGGCGGTCGTCGAGATCCGCATCAAGTGACCGGCACCCCACCGCCCCAAGGAGGCTGTCCCCCGTGGACGACACGATCCGCTTCTTCCAGTGCACAGTGGACGACACGCACTGCATCGGCTTCGACGAACCCGGGGAGGGCGAACCCCTCACGCTCTTCCCCGCGGCACCGGGAGCAGTGACCGCGGCCCTGGCCGCAGCGGACGGCGACCGCGCCGCCTTCACCGACGCCGTGACGCGCGGCGCGGAACCGCTGACCGTCCCCGCCGACGAGCGGCACCTGGTGCGGTTCCTGCCGCCCCTGCTGCCGGCCGCCCCTGCGGACGCCCTGGCCGGCGGGTTCATGCAGACGCACAACGTCAAGACCTCCGGTGACGACACCGTACGGGAACAGCCGAACTGGTTCTTCAAGGGGCTGGGCCACTCCCTGCGCGTCTCCGGCGACGACCTGCGCGTCCCGGCAGCCGCCGTGGCCGTGTGCGAGGAGGCCGAAGTGGTGCTCGTCCACGTCTGCGACGCCGACGGCACTCCCCGCTACGCGGGTTACACCTTTGGCAACGACCTGACGGACATCGGCCGCTTCCGGCTCGACCGCGGCCACCTCTCCTACGCCAAGCTCTGCGACGCTGCGGTGTCCCCCTGGTTCTTCGCCGCTCCACCGCCGCGGCACGTCACGGGCACGGTCACCGTCGAGCGCAACGGGACCCCCGCCTGGCAGGGGGCGTTCACGACCGGGTTGGACGCCCTGCACTACGCACAAGAGGACATGATCTCGCACTTGTTCTCCCACACGGCGCTGCACCACCCCGGCCGGGTCCACTACGTCTTCCTCGGCGCGGACCGGAGCAGCTTCCATGCGGGATTCACCATCGCGCACGGAGACCGCCTGACCATCGACGTGCCCGGCCACGGCATCTCCCTGTCCAACACGGTTCGCTGGTCCCCGCGTTGAGCGACGGCCCCTACGCGGAGCGGGTGACGGGCCCCCGCGGCTCGGCCGTCATCGGCAGGGCGTCGGGGCGCAGGACGTTGCTGCGGACACAGCGGATGCGGTGCTCCGGCACCGGCCGCAGCCGCCAGGCGCCGGCGATGGTGCACAGGGCGAGCGTCGCGTGGGCCGTGCCGAGGGAGCTTCCGATGCACTGGTGGTCGCCCGCACCGAACGGCAGGAAGGCGCCGCGGGGCAGCGTCCTGGCGCGCCCGGGCAGCCACCGGTCCGGGTCGAAGCGCAGCGGGTCGGGGTAGAGGTCCGGGTGCCGGTGCAGGGCGTGGGGGCAGAAGGCGACGTCCGCCCCCTGCGGCACCCGGTAGCCGGCGAGGTCGAGCTCGCGCAGGGCGCGGCGCCCCACCAGCGGCGGCGCGGCGAGCCGCAGCACCTCGGTGACGACCCGGCCGGCGTACGGCAGGCGGGCCAGGTCCTCGTGGCGTGCGGGACGTCCGCCCAGGACGTCGTCGGCCTCCTCCTGGAGCCGGTGCTCGACGTAGGGGTGACGGCCCAGCTCGTGGCAGGCCCAGGCGAGGATCATGCCGGTCGCGACGGCCCCGGCGACCAGCATCTCCAGGGCCTGGTCGAGGACTTGGCGCCGCGACAGCCGCTCGCGGGTGGTCCGGTCGCGGACCTGTGCCAGGACGCCGAGCAGTCCGGCCGGTGCGCTGCCCGGGGGCGGGAGCGTGTCGATCGCGTGGACCAGCATCCGCCGCAGCAGGGCGGCCGCACAGCGGTGCCGGCGCCGCACCGGGGCCGGGGCCCGCGAGAAGAGCCCGGTCTCCTCGGCCGCTCCCCGGTCGACGTCGAGGATACGGCGGGCGGGATCCGAGACGGGCATGCGGGCCGGCCGCACCCCCGTCAGGACGGACCACATGGCCTCGGCCGCGCAGGCGACGGACTCGTGGACCATGTCGACCGGCCGGCCCGGGCTCCAGTTCGCGGCGAGGCGTGCGGCCACCGGCCCGATGACGTCGGCGTGACACGCCATCAGCTCGTGCCGGAAGGCGGGTTGCAGCATCCGGCGCCGCGCCCGGTGGGCGGGGCCCGCCGTGCCCAGCAGCGCCTCGCCGAAGAGCCGGCCCGGCCCGTTCTCGTACACCCGGCACAGCGCGTCCCCTTCGAGGGCGAGCGCCTGGCGGACCGGCTCCGGCTCGGTGAGCAGGTAGAGGTCCCGCGGCCCCAGCCGCAGCCGCTGGACCGGCCCCGCCCCGGCGCACGAGGCGAGCAGGCCGGGCAAGTCCTTGAGGAGCGGCCGCACATGGCCGAGCACTGCACGCGCACCGGGAGCGACGGGCGGTTTCATCCGGCGAAGCTACCCCTCGCGGGAGGCGGTCAAGCGCTCTGCCGGTGTCCGGGGGGTGTGAGCGTGAGGCGCAGGAAGCGCGGCCGGTAGAGGTCCGCGCGGCGGACGACGTCCTGCGGGTCGAGGCTGTTGACGTTGTACGAGACGACGAGTTCCCCGCGGCGTTCCAGCTCGGGGTGCTCGTGCGGGTTGTAGGCGATGACGTTCGCGTTGCGGTAGGTGCCGTACGGTCCCGCCTCCGGTGCCCTGTACACCGTCCGCGCGCGGCCGAACGGGCCGAACGGCGTGCGGGACCAGGCCACTTGGAGCTCTGCACTGAACGGCTGGTCCGCCCGCTGCGTGAGCAGGGCGTACCAGGGGCCGTGCCGGACGACGCTGAGCTCGTCGGAGGTGAGCAGGGCGGTGCCGCCGGGCCCGGTCAGCCGGGCGGCGTCCGCTTCGCGGGCGGACCAGGTGCCGTGGGCCGTCCGGTACTGCCAGGGCCGGCGCAGGTCGGTGCCGGTGACGCGGGCCAGGTGCAGGAAGTTGCCGCCGGAGGGCGCCCGTTCGGTGCCGTAGACGTAGGTGTGCCGGTCCTGCCGGGACAGCCAGGCGCCCCAGGCGATGCGGGCGGACGACGGCAGGGGGGTGACCGACACCGGCCGGTCGAGCCGGCCGGTGCGGAACCGGGCCAGCGCGTTGCCGCGCCAGGCGATGTCCAACGGGCCTGTGCCGGTGAGCTCGTAGCGTGCGTAGACGACCTCCGCGGTGCCGGGGCCGTCCGTGGTGCCGGCCCGGGCCCAGTACCAGCCGGACGGGGGCGCGACGAGGGACGTGGGGCCGCCGTCCCGGTCGTGCCCGGTGGCCGTGTGCGGGCCGGATCGGTTCCAGAGCACGAAGCTGTTGTGGACGAAGGGCGTCGGGGTCCGCGAGCCGTCGGGGTGCACGGTGCCGAGGAACGTGTCGGAGAAGAGCCAGAGTTCACCGGCAGCCGTCCGCACGGAGTAGGTGCTGTCGCCGCCCGTCCAGTGGGCGGGCGCGGCACTCCGGGCTGCGTATCCGCGGAACGCTTCGTTCAGCGCTGTGTCGGGGCGGATCTGCGACAGCGTGGGCGGCTCCGCGACCGGCGCAGGGGCGGCGGGCGGCACGAACGCGCAGAGCAGGACGAGCAGGGCGGATACCGCCGTCTTCCCCGGGAACTTTCGCACGGAATCCCCAACGAGCGGGACATACCCGCCGTTTCCCTCTCCGGTGCCCACAGCCCCGGAAACCGGTGCAACAGGAGCCCGGGGAGCTCCCGTTGGTACGAACTGGGTGACGCGATGCCGCAAGGCGACCCTCCCCGGCGCGGTGAGCGCCGCCGCAGCGGGGTAGGCGGCAGGGGCGCCTGATTCCCTGGGAGAGGACGTCGACGATGGCCCTGAAGCATCCCCGCCACCACCGCCGTGCCGCACGCGACGTGGAGATCAATCCGGTCTTCACCCGGGAGCCGGTCCACGTGCCCCGGCACGCCCTGCCGCGCGGGGAGATGGGACCGGACACCGCGTACCAGATCGTGCGCGACGAGCTGATGCTGGACGGCAACGCCCGGCTGAACCTGGCGACGTTCGTCTCCACGTGGGCCGAGCCGCAGGCGTTGCGGCTGATGGCCGAGTGCGCCGAGAAGAACATGATCGACAAGGACGAGTACCCGCAGACGGCGGAGCTGGAGACCCGCTGCGTGCACATGCTGGCCCGGCTGTGGAACGCCCCGGACCCGCACCGCGCGGTCGGCTGCTCGACGACCGGTTCGAGCGAGGCGGCGATGCTCGCGGGCCTGGCGCTCAAGCGCCGCTGGCAGCACCGGCGCCGCGCCGAGGGCGCCCCGGCGGCCCGGCCGAACCTGGTGATGGGCATCAACGTCCAGGTCTGCTGGGAGAAGTTCGCCGACTACTTCGAGGTCGAGCCCCGGTACGTGCCGATGGAGGGCGACCGCTACCGCCTCGACGCGCCGACCGCCGTCGCGCTCTGCGACGAGAACACCATCGGCGTGGTCACGGTGCTCGGTTCCACCTTCGACGGCAGTTACGAGCCGGTCGCCGAGATCGCCGCCGCGCTGGACGAGCTGCAGGAACGTACCGGCATCGACGTGCCGGTCCACGTCGACGGCGCCTCGGGGGCGATGATCGCCCCGTTCCTCGACCCCGGCCTGTGCTGGGACTTCCGGCTGCCGCGCGTGGCTTCGGTCAACACCTCCGGGCACAAGTACGGGCTGGTGATGCCCGGGGTCGGCTGGGCGCTGTGGCGGGACAAGGACGCGCTGCCGGACGACCTGGTCTTCCACGTCAACTACCTGGGCGGGGACATGCCGACCTTCGCCCTGAACTTCTCCCGCCCCGGTGCCCAAGTGGTCGCGCAGTACTACAACTTCCTGCGGCTCGGCCACGAGGGGTACCGGCGGGTCCAGCAGACGTGCCGGGACGTCGCGATGCGCCTGGCGACGGAGATCTCCAAGCTCGGCGCCTTCGAGCTGATCACCGACGGCAGCCAGACGCCGGTGTTCGCCTTCCGGGTGCGCGAGGGCACCGAGGCGTTCACCGTGTACGACGTCTCCGCCGCCCTGCGGGAGCGGGGCTGGCTGGTACCGGCCTACACCTTTCCGCAGAACCGTACCGATCTGGCCGTCTTGCGCATCGTCGTCCGCAACGGCTTCAGTCATGATCTCGCCGATCTGCTGCTGGACGACCTGCGCCGGGTCCTGCCCCGGCTCGCCGGCCAGGACAGGCCCTACCGTGGAGTGGACGACGCGGGCGCCTTCGCACACGGTGCCGAGACCGCGTGCCCCCGGCGCCCGGGACCCGGCGAGTGAGGAGCCCCCCCCCGATGTGCCGTCTGTTCGGCCTGAGCAGCGCTCCCCGGCGCGTGCGCGCCACGTTCTGGCTGCTGGACGCGCCCGACAGCCTCAGCGTCCAGAGCCGGCACGAGCCCGACGGCACGGGGCTCGGCCACTTCGCGGCCGACGGGAGGCCGGTGGTCCGCAAGGCGCCGCTGGCCGCCTGGCAGGACCGGGAGTTCGCCCAGGAGGCGCGGCAGGTGGAGTCCACGGCCTTCGTCGCGCACATCCGCTTCGCCTCCACCGGCGGTCTGCAGGAGCGCAACACGCATCCGTTCGTGCAGGACGGGCGGCTGTTCGCGCACAACGGGGTGATCGAGGGGCTGGACGCGCTGGACGCCGAACTCGGCGCGGACCGGGCCCGGGTGCTGGGCGACACCGACTCCGAGCGGTTCTTCGCGCTGGTGACCAGGGAGATCCGGGACCGCGGCGGGGACGTCGCGGCCGGGATCGAGCACGCGGCGCGGTGGGCCGCCGGGCATCTGCCCGTCTACGCCCTCAACCTGGTCCTCGCCACGGCGGACGGGCTGTGGGCGCTGCGGTATCCGGACACGCACGAGCTGTACGTGCTGGAGCGCCCCGCGGGCGGCCATCACGGCCGCCGGCACCTGGACCACAGCGGCACCGCGGGCCGGCTGCGGGTGCATTCGCAGGACCTGGCCCACTCCCCCGCGGTCGTGGTCGCCAGTGAGCGCATGGACGAGAACCCGCACTGGCGGCCGATGGAACCCGGCGAGCTGCTGTACGCGGGCCCCGGCCAGGAGGTCACCCGCCGCGTGGTGCTGCCCGAGGAGCCCCGCCACCGGCTGACGCTCGCGGACCTGCGGCCGGAGGCGGCCGCCTCGCAGCATGCGGCCTGACCCCCATAAGTGTGAGGCAAATTAAACGCAAGACCCTGCCGACGGTAACCTCGGTCACCGACCCTGGAGAGATGTCACAGAACATATCAACGGCAGCCCTCCCGGCTCCTGCGCCTGCCCGCGCAGGGGACGGTGCGGGCCGCCGCACGGGGGCGGGACGGCTGGTCGGCGTGGATCTGGCCCGGGGACTGGCGGTCTTCGGGATGTTCGCCGCCCACGTCGGCCCGGATCCGTCCACCGGGGGGATCACCGGATTTCTCATGGAGCTGTCGCACGGCCGGGCGTCCGCGCTGTTCGCCGTGCTGGCCGGCTTCTCGCTCGTGCTGATGACCGGCCGGCGGGTGCCGAAGACCGGCCGTGACGGACAGGTCGCCGTCGCCCGGATCCTGATCCGCTCCGCCGTGCTGCTCGTCCTCGGCACGGCGCTGACCATGACGGGTACGCAGGTCGAGGTGATCCTCGCCTACTACGGGCTGTACTTCGTCCTCGCCCTGCCGCTGTACCGGCTGCGGGCGCGCACCCTGGCGTGGCTGGCGGCCGGCGCGGCGCTGGTGCTGCCGCAGGCGCTGTACCTGGTGCAGGACTCCATCAGCACCGGCACCTGGGCCGAGCGGGTCGCCGCGCACGATCCGCTGGCCCGCATCAGCGGCACGGACGGGCTCGTCGACCTGTTCTTCACCGGCAGTTATCCGGTGCTGACGTGGATGCCGTTCGTGCTGGCCGGCATGGCGGTCGCCCGGCTCGACCTGGGCTCGCGCGCGGTGCTCGGGCGGCTGGCCGCCGTCGGCGGAGCACTGGCGGTGCTCGGCTACGGCGGCTCCTGGCTGGCGCTGAACCTGTTCCACAGCATCTCGGCCGCCGTCGGGGCGGTGGGCGACGGGCCGGTGATGTCGGCCTGGTGGTCGGACGCGGTGGGCGACCCGACGGGCGACACCCCCGCCTGGCTGCTGGTGGCCGCACCGCACAGCGAGACCACCCCGTCCATCCTCGGCAACGCCGGGGTCGCGATCGTGGTGCTCGCGGCCTGCATCGCGGCGGCCGACGCCCTGCCGCGCTTCCGGCGGGCGGCCTGGCCCGTCGTCGCGGTCGGCAGGATCTCGCTGACGGCCTACGTCCTGCACATCGCCGCCATCTGGGCCCTGGGCATCGGGGACGTGCCCGGCTCCCCGCTGCCGGTGCTGCTCGGTTTCATCGCGGCCTTCATGCTGCTCGCCGTCGTCTGGCTGCAGTACTTCCAGCGGGGCCCGCTGGAGTACCTGATGAGCAAGGCCACGGGGATCGCCCGGCTCGTCCCCGAGAGCCCGGAAGCGCAGCCGGAAGCACAGCCGGTCAGTACGTCCACTCCGCGGTGAGAGCCTGCACCGCGGAGCCGTCGGGGTCGGAGAGCTTGATGCCGACGAACTCGCGGGCCCAGTCGGAGGTCTGCACCCGGAAGGGCGGCTGCTCCGCGGTGAGGACGTCCATGACGGCCGCGGCCGCCTCGTCGGGGGTCTGTGCGGTGCCGAAGGCCTTCATGGTGCGGTCGATGTAGGCCTGCAGGGCGGGGGCGTACGGGCCTGCCGCGTCCAGCATCGCGGGCACGTCCAGGTCCACGTTCGCCACGAACTCGCTGGCCACCGCGCCCGGTTCGACCACCGAGACGCCGACGCCGACGGTGGCGGCGACCGGGGCCAGCGACTCCATGAAACCCTCGGCGGCGAACTTGGCCGCGCAGTAGGCCTCGTTGAAGGGCTGTCCGACGATGCCGCCGACGCTCGTCACGGTGACGACACGGCCGCCGGAGGCACGCAGGTGCGGCATGGCGGCCCGGGTGACCTCGACGACGCCGAAGAAATTGACCTCCATCGCGGCCCGTACGGCGTCGACGGTGCTCTGCTCGACGGTACCGAGCTGCCCGGCGCCGGCGTTGTTGACGACCGCGTCCAGGCGGCCGTGCGCGGCGACGGCCGCCTCCACGCAGGCGGCGACCGAGGCGGGGTCGGTCACGTCGAGGCGCTCGACGTGGATGCGGTCCCCGGCTCCGGCCTCTGCGGCGGCCGTGCGCAGCGCCCCGGCCTTGGCGGTGTCGCGCATGGTGGCGACGACGGTCCATCCGGCGCGGGCGGCGGCCACGGCGGTGGCCAGGCCGATCCCCGAGGAGGTGCCGGTGATCAGGACGGTCCTGGCGGTGGTGGTCATGTGGTCTCTCCCGCAAGCTTCAGAATGTGTGTGCACACACTAATAACGCGTGCACGCACACGCAACCGCGTAAACTGCTCCCATGGCGCGCAACGACATCACCCTGGGAGAACTGGCCGCCCGCGACCACGCGTTCTACGGCCTGGTGTGGGCCGGCACGACACTGAGCGCCCGGGTCGACCAGGCGCTGATGCGGGCCCACGACCTCCCCATGTCCTGGTTCGAGGTCATGCTGTGGCTGCGCGGCCAGAGCGAGCCCGTCGCCGCGTCCGACCTCGGCGCCAAGACCCTGCTCAGCCGCAGCCAGGTCTCCCGCGTCGTGGACGCCCTGCAGGCGCGCGGCCTGGTCGCCCGCATCCCCTCCCCCACCGACGCCCGCTCCGTGCGGATCGCCCTCACCGAGTCCGGCCGGCAGACCTTCGCCGCGGCGGACGCCACGCGCCGGGAGGCCCTGGCCGAGGTGTTCGACGACCGCCTCGACGACGACGACATCCAGGCGCTGGAGACCGTCTGGGCCAAGCTCAAGCAGCCGCCGCCCGCCCCGTGAGCCCGGGCCCGTTCAGCGCCAGTACTGGGCGAGGATGCCCTCCTTGAACGGTGCGGGCGAGATCGTGAGGTCCCCGGAGAACGGCCGGTCCAGGGTGAGGACGAGGAGCACGCTCACACCGATGAGGGCCGCGACCGAGCCCACGAACACCAGCTGGACGCGGATGCTGCGGATCCCGTACACCCAGGTCAGCGGGATGACGACCAGTGCTCCCCCGCAGACCAGTGCTGTGAGGAGCACCGGCATCTGCTCCTGTGACGTCGCGAGCCGGCTGCGGCGCGCGGCGGCGACGCCGCCCAGGTTGGAGACCGCCTGGCTGTAATAGGCCTTCTGCGCCTCGGTGGTGGGCTCGTACTCCTGGAAGGCCCGGTACAGACGGGCGACCTGAGGGTTGGTCAGGCTCGGATCCGGGTGCCCCAGGCGCATGCGCGGCCACTGCTTCTCGACGATGGCATGCACATACAACCCTATGGCGTCCGAGATCCTGTGCTGCTGCTCGGCGGGGAAGACCGAGGCGTCCCGCAGGACCTCGGCGGTCTGCGTGGCCTCGGTGGCGACGTTGGTCCTGGCCGCGCCGAGGGCCTCCCACTCGGCCACGATGACGAAGGCGAGGATGATGCCGTAGATCGCGCCGTAGATGCCGAGGACGACACCGATGGTCTCGTTGTGCCGCCCCTCGACGGTGTGCGGGAAACGGCGGCGCACCAGCATGCTGCCCGCTATGGCGAAGAGCATGATGCCGCCGACGAAGACGGTGGCCAGAGACGGGGTGGTGAAGGTGTTGAGCAGCCAGAGTTCCACGGCACCCTTCCGCGGGCGGGTCCTGTCGGCATCGTCCGCATGCTTCCGCGGCGCGACGGTCCCGCACGGGCGGATCATGAAGGGTCCACAAGGCCTCCGCATCCGCTTCACCGCAGCACCGTCCGGCGTCGAACGCGCGACCGCCCGTGCCTTGTGACCGGCTCCGGCACTCGTCCCAGCAGGTGGACTTACCCGGCGGGCGATGCACCGCGGCGCCCGCCGGGTACGTAGAGGCCCGACTCCCCGCAGACGGCGATCGAAGAGGACGGCATGCCGGCACGCAACGCCCCGCAAGGCCCGAGCGGGGTTCGACCCCGCTCGGAGCGCGGGCTGCGCGTACGGCCGGTGTCCTCGTGGTGCGCGGCCGGCTTCAGCGCCGGACTGGGCCTGACCCTGGCCTACCTGGCCGTCCAGACCGTGCTGCGGATCAGCGGCATCCTCACGCTCCTGCTGCTGGCCCTGTTCGTGGCGATCAGCCTGGAGCCGCTGGTGGCCGGGCTGGCCCGGCGCCGGATGAGCCGCGGATGGGCGGTGACCCTGGTCGTCATCGGACTGCTGGCGGTCCTGGCCGGGTTCCTCGCCCTGGTCATCCCGCCGGTCTCCGGCGAGGTCGCCTCGCTCGTCCACGCCCTCCCGGCGTGGCTCGACCAGCTGCACGACCACCACTCCTTCCTCGGCCGCCTGGAGGACCGCTACCACCTCGTCTCCAAGGCCCGCCGCCAGTTCGGCTCCGACCTGGGCAAGGCCGTCGTCGGCGGGCTCCTGGGCGCCGGCCATGTCGTCATCAACGCCGTCACCGGCACCGCACTGGTCGTCGTGCTGACCGTCTACTTCATGGTGGGCATGGAGCAACTGAAGTGGTTCGCCTACCGGTTCGTCCCGCTCAGCCGCCGGGCCGGCGCGATGGAGGTGACCGAGGAGATCCTGCTGCGCGTCGGTCGGTACATGCTCGGCAACGTCGTCACCTCCGCCATCGCGGGACTCGCCACCTTCTTCTGGTGCGTGGGGTTCGACGTGCCGTACGCGGCGGCGCTCGGTGTCTTCGTCGCGCTGATGGACATGATCCCCGTGATCGGGTCGACGATCGGCGGCATCGTCGTCAGCCTGGTCGCCCTCTCGGTGTCCTTCCCGATCGCCCTGGGCACGGCGGGCTTCTACACCGGCTTCCGGCTGGCAGAGGACTACCTCATCATGCCGAAGGCGATGCGCTACGCGGTCAACGTGCACCCCATCGTCACGGTCGTCGCCGTGGTGGTCGGCGGCGCCCTGCTCGGCATCGTGGGGGCGCTGATCGCCATTCCGGTGGCGGTGGGGATCGGGATCGTGCTGGACGACTCGGTGTTCCCGCGGATCGATGCGGCGTGAGGGGCGTTCGCGCAACTGGGCGTAAAGGGCCTGGATTCGAGGATCTGAAGTGCCTCTATGGGAGCAGACCACTGCAGTGATCCGGGAACTCTGGAGGTGGATTCTGCGGAAGCCACCTAGGCAGTGTCTGATGGCTCTTGCCCGGGTGGTGGATCTGTTGCCGCTCTGGGCAGGAGCCAGGCATGGTGCGGCGGCATGAACTGACCAACG
>NZ_JBSFWU010000101.1:0-27699 GCF_053594995.1 Streptomyces sp. NPDC002536 | reverse complement strand
CTCATCAATAACTCTTTCCCTACTAGACGCTCTTCCGATCGCCGACGGTGGCTGATCGCGCCCACGCGGCGGAGCCGCATATGTCAACAGCCCCGCGCCCCTCGCGGGGCGCGGGCAGGCCTCCTACAGCAACGGCGGAGCCGCCTGCACCCCTGCCGACTGCGCAGCGCGCTGCAACGCACTGGCCAGCAAGGCCAGGTCCGTCGGCCCGTTCCCCAGCTCCCGTACCGGGCGGCGGGCCGGCGGGTCGCCCATGCGCTGCCAGTCCAGGGCCACCACCGTCGGGCGGAGCGTCGCCGTGCGCGGGATGCGGCCCGTGACGCGGCCCGCCTGGAACGGGGTCACCCCTCCGTCGTCCGGCCGCTGCAACCGGCCCCGGCCGGGCGCCGGTTCGCTGTCGGCTCCGGAGCCCGTGGCTTCCGCCGCCGGGGCGATCTCCAGCGTCGCCCGCAGGCCGGCCCGTTCGACCGCGGCCGTGTCGGCCGTGCGGTCCGGGCGTCCGGACGCGGCGATCAGGTGCACGCCGAGCCGCTCGCCGTCGCGGGCCACCGCCTCCAGCGCCCGGACCACCGAACCGGCCGCCGGGCGGCCCGTGCTGCCCAGGGCGGGGGCGACCAGGGCGTCGAAGTCGTCCACGAGGACGACGAGCCGGGGCAGCGCCGTCTCCGCCGTCCGCGTCGGACCGCCGCGCTGCGTCCGCAGCTTGAGCGTGCCGCTCGGCGGGGAGTCCAGGTCGCCGCCGCGCGCGCCCGCGACGCCGGGGGCGTCGGGCGCCGGGGGCGCGGGGTTCCGGTCGTGCCATGCGCAGAAGTCGAGCGTGCCCAGCAGCTCCGCGCGCCGCTTGAGCTCCGAGGCGAGCGCCTGCGCGAACTCCCGCATGCGCACCGGGTCGGACGCGGCCAGGTACGTGGACACGTGCGGCAGGTCCGTGCACATGCGCAGGCCCTCGCCGCGCTCGGCGGCGGCGCCGTCGACGAGGACGAGCGACAGCCGGTCGGGGCGGTCGGCGGCCGCCAGCGAGGCGGCGAGCGAGCGCAGCAGCTCGGTCTTGCCGCTGCCGGGCCCGCCCTCCACCAGCAGGTGCGGGCCGTCGCCCGCGAGGTCCACGGCGAGCGGACCGTGCGGCCCGGCGCCGAGGACGGCGACGGCCCGGCCGCCGGGCCGGGCCCCGCGGTCGGTCGCGGCCGCCCAGCGGGCGGTGAGCGAGGCGGGCGTGGCGCGGGCGAGCCCCAGCTCGTCCAACAGCCGTGCCGCGCGCGGCAGTACGGCCGCCACGCGGGCGCCCTCGCCGTCGGCACCGGCTCCCTCCGCCATGCGCAGCGGGGCCAGCGCCCGGGCGAACCGCTCGGCCCAGGCCGCCGACACCGCGTCCACGGCGGCGACGAGCGTCGTGCCCGCGACGGCCGGCACCACCGCCGGCACGACGGGGCCCTGCGATCCCGCCGGGGCGCGCTGGATGACCTGCACCACCGTGGCCACGTCACCGCTCAGCAGGGCCACCGCCCCGCACTGGGCGAAGGCGGGGGAGGCGGCCTGGGCCGTGGCGAGGGTGGCCGACACGGGGGAGGAGGGCGTGGTGGCCGGGGCCTCTGCCAGGCAGACGACGTGGACGCCGGCCGCCGCACCGCTCCCGGCCAGCCGGGCGACGGTGTCCCGCAGCGCCGTGGAGCCCGGGTCGCCGTCGACGATCAGCACGGTGTACGGGCCGCGGTGCTGCACGGCCGCCGCGGCCACCGCCTCGGGGGGCGCCGTGGCCCAGCCGGGGCCCAGCGGGCCGTCGTCCAGGCGGCGTACGAGCTCGGCCGTGCGGGCCTCGGCCTGCTCGCGGTCGTACGCGAGGAGCAGCCGGCAGTCCTGCCCGTGCGCGGGCCGCGCGTGCGGCAGCCAGCCGAGCCAGGACCACTCGGCCAGCCGCTCCTCGGCGGGGCGCGCGCGGTCCGCGCTGATCAGCACGTACTCGAGGGTGGCCGGGCGGTGCAGGGCGGCCAGCTGGGACAGCACGGACCGGGCGAGCCCGGACAGCCGCTCGCGCGGCCCGGCGAGGCCGAGGGCGCCGGCCTGGCGCAGCGAGACGGTGACGGGCACGGAGGGCAGCAGGCCGCGGTCGGCCGTGCCGAGCCGGACGGTGAGCAGGTCGGGGTGGTGCGGGCCGCGCTCCCACAGGTGCGGCCCGGGCCCGAGGGCCGTCAGCAGCACGGCGGCCGGATCGGGCCAGCGCCCGCGCAGTGCGGCGGCGGTGGCGAGCGCCTGCCCGGCCTCGCTCTCCGGCCCGTCCGCCTCGGGGTCCTCGCCGCTTCCGCGCTGCGCCGTGCCCCGGCCGGTGGCGAGCCGCCGGGCCCAGGCCCCTATCCCGCGGCCGAGCTTGCCGCGCCGCGGCTCGGCGGGGTCGTCCGCGGCCACGTCCAGGTCCGCTTCGACTGCGAGGGGCAGGCCGCGGCCGCCGAGGGTCTCGGGGCTGGGGTCGTCGTGGCCGCCGGGGGTGAAGGAGGCGGAGCCGATGCCGCGGACGGTCCCGGCGGCGCCGGGCGTGTGGCCGGCGTAGCCGGAGTGGGCGGGCGCGGGGCGGCGGACGGTGCCGCCGTCGAAGCCGAGGGTTCCGGTGGCGTAGCCGGTGGGGCCGGCGGACGGCTGGTGGCCGGGCTGCTCGAAGTCGCCTGTGCGGGGCGGATGTTCGGGCGGGGCGGCCTGCGGAGGGATCGTCGCCCTGGCCGCCGCAGGGGGCCGTTGCGCCTGGGGTGCCGCGTCGGGTGCGGGCGTCGGCGCGGGCACCGCTGCCGGTTCGGCGGCGGTCGCCTGCGCGGGTACCCCCGGGACGGCCGCGGCCGGCAGGGGTGCCTCTCTGCCGCCCTGGGCGGGAACGAGGCTGTGCGGCAGGGGAGTTCCTGTGCGGCCCTCCGTCGCGGTCTGCTGTCCGGGCAGCTTGACGGACTGCTCCGCCGAGGTCGACTGCCCCACGCGCAGATGCCCTTCACCGTCCGGCGACGCGGGCAGCACCCGTGGGGTCGCCTCCGATGCGTCGCCGCAGGGCCCCGCGTGGAGAATCAGGGTCGACTCGCCGACCCGTAGCAGCGAGCCGGGAGGGAAGGGGACGGCCCGGCCGTCCACGCGCTCGCCGTTGAGGACCGTGCCGTTCGTCGAGCCCAGGTCGTGCAAGGTGATGCTGCCGTCCTCGTCGGACAGGGTGACCGCGCAGTGCAGGCGGGAGACGTCCGGATCGTCCAGCGGGACGTCCGCCCCGCTGGAGCGGCCCACCCGCACCTCGCCCCCGTGCAGCAGGTGCACGCCGCCCGCGTCGGGGCCGGAGACGACGTGCAGCCGGGCCGCGGACTCGGGGACGCCGGACAGCAGGACGCCCGCGTGCCGCTCGGGGTCGGCCGGGACGTTCAGGGACAGGACGGCGCCGTCGATCAGCGGCGGCTCGCCGAGGGCGCAGCGCTGCGGGTCGAGGCGCTCGGTGCCGGCGTAGACCGCGACGGCACCCGTGCCGAGGTCGGAGCCGGCGGCGGCGACGGCGGCCGCGAGGCCGCTCGCGACACCGGCGAGGGCGGTGCCCACGGGGGCCGTGACCAGCACGTCGCACGAGACGTGGGCCGCCGGGGCGGCGCTGTGGGTGTGGCCGCCGAGCGGCCCGAGGACGGTCAGCCGGATCTGCATCGCCGTCAACGGTCCCTTCCTGCCCCGGCCGGCCGGGCGGGGCGGCTCTCCCCCTCCGGCCGTGCACGAGCGCGTCGGCACGTACAGGTCACCACGTCGCGCGGGGCCTCCCGCTCCCTCCCCGGCGCATCCGTGCTGCGAGCATCCTCGCACCTGCCGCCGACAACGCGCCCGGCGAGAGCCAATTCGTGATCTTGAACGACCCTCCGAGGATGGGGGCACTCTCGCGCCACTGTCAGCCGGTGGTCGATTTGTTCTCTCCTGTGTGCTGCATGTGTCCGCGGGCAGGCTTGTTTCTTGCGCTTTATTGCCGAAACCGTGCGGTCGCCCCGGCCGTCCGCCACGCCGCCGGCAACCATCCCCGCTCTCGCCGCGTCTTCCCCGTAAGCCCGTGGCGTCGCATCCGAATCACGGCCGCCGACGGCCCCCGGACCGGCACTACAGTGGGCGAAAGGCCGGGCGCGAGACCGGGCCGATGCAGCAGAGGCCAGTTCGGCAGGATCACCGGATCCACCAGATACGGAAGATCCGGCAGATTCAGCAGATCCAGCAGATCACGACCAGGGAGCGCATGACGTGCGGCCGGTAGGCAGCAAGTACCTGCTCGAGGAGCCGCTCGGGCGCGGAGCCACGGGCACCGTCTGGCGAGCCCGCCAGCGGGAGGCGGCCGGTGCCGAGGCCGCCGTCACCGGGCAGCCCGGCGAGACCGTTGCGATCAAGGTCCTCAAGGAGGAGCTGGCCAATGACGCCGACGTCGTCATGCGGTTCCTGCGCGAGCGCTCCGTCCTGCTGCGGCTGACCCACCCCAACATCGTCCGCACCCGCGACCTCGTCGTCGAGGGCGATCTGCTGGCGCTCGTCATGGACCTGATCGACGGCCCGGACCTGCACCGCTACCTGCGCGAGAACGGCCCGTTCACCCCCGTGGCCGCCGCCCTCCTCACCGCCCAGATCGCCGACGCCCTGGCCGCCAGCCACGCCGACGGCATCGTGCACCGCGACCTCAAGCCCGCCAACGTCCTCCTCAAGAGCGACGGCGGACAGATGCACCCGATGCTCACCGACTTCGGCATCGCGCGCCTCGCGGACTCCCCGGGCCTCACCCGCACCCACGAATTCGTCGGCACGCCCGCGTACGTCGCGCCCGAGTCCGCCGAGGGCCGCCCGCAGACCTCCGCCGTCGACATCTACGGCGCGGGCATCCTGCTGTACGAACTGGTCACCGGCCACCCGCCGTTCGCGGGCGCGACCGCGCTCGAGGTCCTGCACCAGCACCTCAGCGCCGAGCCGCGCCGCCCCACCACCGTCCCCGAGCCGCTGTGGACGGTCATCGAGCGCTGCCTGAGCAAGCGGCCCGAGGTGCGGCCCAGCGCCGAGAACCTCGCCCGCGCCCTGCGCGTCGTCGCCTCGGGCGTCGGGGTGCACGCCTCCCCGGCCCAGGCCGAGGCGGCCCTCGGGGTCGCCGCGCTCCTCGCGCCCGACCCGCAGCCGGCCACGGTGCCCGGCACGGGCCTGGGCGCCGGCGCCGGCCTCCCCGGCTCCGGCGACGCCGACCCCACGCAGGTGCTGTCGGCGCAGCAGCCGGGCGGCTACGACCCGAACGCCGCGACCAGCGTCCTGCCGAGCACCGGCCCGAACGCCGACCCGACCCAGGTGCTGTCCAGGGGCGGCCCGAACGCCGACCCCACCCAGGTGCTGCCGCCCACCGGCCCCGCCGGCGGGCAGAGCGGCGACCCCACCCGCGTCATGCCGCCCGTCCCGCCCGGGGCCCCGCAGGCCGACGGCCCGCACCCGTGGCAGACGCAGATGGCCGCCGCCCGCGACCGCAACGAGCAGACGCAGCTGCAGTACCTCGACCCCGCCGAGGACCCGCTGCGCCGCCGCCCCACGCGCCGCGAGGCCCAACAGCAGCAGTACGGCGGGCAGTCCGGGCAGCCGGGGCAGCAGGGGCAGCCGTACGGGCAGCAGGGCTACGCGCCGCAGTACGCGCCCCAGCCGCAGCCCTACGCGCCGCAGCCCCAGCAGCAGCGTCCGCCCCGGCGGCAGCAGCCGCAGCCCCAGCCGCAGCGGTCCCAGCGGCAGCAGCAGCCGCGCTACCAGCAGCCCGCGCCGCAGCCGTACGCCCCGCCGCAGGCCCCCGAGCCGGCGCCGCGCCGGGAGCCGCGCCCGCCGCGGCAGCGCAGTGCGAACCCCATGCGGATCCCGGGTCTGGGCTGCCTCAAGGGCTGTCTGTTCATGATCGTCCTGCTGCTCGTCGGCTCCTGGCTGCTCTGGGAGTTCACCCCGCTCAAGACGTGGGTGGCCGACGGCAAGGGGTACTGGGACACGCTCTGGAGCTGGGGCACCGCCGTCAAGGACTGGGTGTCGAATCTCGGTTCCCACGGGTAGCCCCGCACGCCCCGCGACCTGGCGGTCCGGCCGGTGATGCCATCGATATGTCGACACCGGCACGGGTTTTTCTGCATCGCCGGTGACGGTTGGCAGTAGCTTGGTCGCCAGCGCGCCAGTCGCAGGACGGCCGGATGACGACAGGAGTCGGGGAACAGTCTTGGCACGGAAGATCGGCAGCCGGTACACCGCCCACCAGGTTCTGGGCCGTGGCAGTGCCGGGACGGTGTGGCTCGGCGACGGTCCCGAGGGGCCGGTCGCGATCAAGCTCCTGCGCGAGGACCTCGCCTCCGACCAGGAGCTCGTCGGCCGCTTCGTCCAGGAGCGCGCGGCCCTCCTCGGTCTCGACCACCCGAACGTGGTCGGCGTCCGCGACCTCGTCGTCGACGGCGCCGACCTCGCGCTCGTCATGGACCTCATCCGGGGGACGGACCTGCGCACCCGGCTCGACCGCGAGCGCCGTCTCGCGCCCGAGGCCGCGGTCGCCATCGTCGCCGACGTCGCGGACGGGCTCGCCGCCGCGCACGCCGCCGGCATCATCCACCGCGACGTCAAGCCGGAGAACGTCCTGCTGGACATGCAGGGCCCGCTCGGCCCCGGCGGCGCGCACCAGGCGCTGCTGACGGACTTCGGTATCGCCCGCCTCGTCGACTCCCCGGGCGGCGGCCCCGGCGGCCGTTCCACGGGCCAGCGCAGCATCATCGGGACCCCGGACTACCTCGCCCCCGAGATCATCGAGGGCCTGCCGCCGCGCGCGTCCGTCGACGTCTACGCGCTGGCGACCGTCCTCTACGAGCTCCTGGCCGGCTTCACGCCGTTCGGCGGCGGGCACCCGGGCGCGGTGCTGCGGCGGCATGTGACGGAGACGGTGGCGCCGCTGCCGGGCATCCCCGACGAGCTGTGGCAGCTCCTCGTGCAGTGCCTCGCCAAGGCCCCTGCCTCCCGGCTGCGGGCCACCGAGCTGGGGGCGCGGCTGCGGGAGCTGCTGCCGTCGCTGGCCGGGCTGCCGCCGCTGGACATCGACGAACCGGAGGAGGCGGCCGCCTCCGCCCGCCCGGAAGCGGGTGCCGCGGTGCCGGCGCCGGCCGCGGCCGGTGAGCCGCAACGGCGGGGGGCGGTGCCGCTGGTGCCGGGCGGGGTGCCCGACTCCAGCCGGGACACGCACACGAGCATGCGGGTGCCGGCACCCGAGGAACTCGCGGGCGGCCCGCACGGCACGGCCCGCACCCCGCGCACCGCGGGCGAGCCGCGGGCGGGCTCGGCCCGCCACCGGACTCCTGCGGAACTCGCGGCGCGGCGCAAGCGGATCCGGCTGGGCGCCGTGGCCGTCGCGGTGGCCGCCGCGGCCGGGGTCGGCGGCTGGTTCGCCGCCGATCACGACGGCGGGGGCGATGCGAAGCCGGGTGTCCACCGGACGGACAGGACGCCGTAGCTGGCGGAGGTGAAGCAACGAGCCCGTTGCTTCACCTCCGCCGCAACGGTGATCAGCCACGATGGCGCAGTCCGGCGGTGCCGGACGGCATCGAGCTCCCGGAACCGGGGCGCCGCGGTGTGGTTGCTGCCCGGTGGTCCTGGTTGTGCCCACCCGTTCCGCCCTGCGGAACGCCTGCCCACAACCAGGGCGAAAGCGGGCCCCACGCAGTGGGCCCGCACCGTGCGGACCGGGGAGCCCGGCGCAGCCGTTACGCTGGGGTGCGTGGCAGTCGTTGATGTATCCGAAGAGCTGAAGTCCCTCTCCTCGACCATGGGGTCGATCGAGGCCGTCCTGGACCTCGACAAGATGAGGGCCGACATCGCCGTGCTCGAGGAGCAGGCGGCCGCCCCGTCCCTCTGGGACGACCCCGAGGCGGCACAGAAGATCACCAGTCAGCTGTCGCACCTCCAGGCGGAGCTCCGCAAGACGGAGACGCTGCGCGGCCGCATCGACGACCTGGGCGTGCTCTTCGAGCTCGCCGAGGCCGAGGACGACGCGGACGCCCTCGCCGAGGCCGAGGCCGAGCTGACGGCCGTCCGCAAGGCGCTGGACGAGATGGAGGTCCGTACCCTTCTCTCCGGCGAGTACGACTCCCGCGAGGCGCTGGTCAACATCCGTGCCGAGGCCGGCGGCGTCGACGCCTCCGACTTCGCCGAGCGCCTGCAGCGCATGTACCTGCGCTGGGCCGAGCGTCACGGCTACAAGACCGAGATCTACGAGACCTCGTACGCCGAAGAGGCCGGCATCAAGTCGACCACCTTCGCCGTCCAGGTCCCCTACGCCTACGGCACCCTCTCCGTCGAGCAGGGCACGCACCGCCTGGTGCGCATCTCCCCGTTCGACAACCAGGGCCGCCGCCAGACGTCCTTCGCCGGCGTCGAGGTCCTCCCGGTCGTCGAGCAGACCGACCACGTCGAGATCGACGAGTCCGAGCTGCGCGTCGACGTCTACCGCTCCTCCGGCCCCGGCGGCCAGGGCGTCAACACCACCGACTCCGCGGTGCGTCTGACGCACATTCCGACCGGCATCGTCGTCTCCTGCCAGAACGAGCGCTCGCAGATCCAGAACAAGGCGACCGCGATGAACGTCCTCCAGGCCAAGCTCCTGGAGCGCCGCCGCCAGGAGGAGCAGGCCAAGATGGACGCCCTCAAGGGCGACAGCGGCGGCTCCTGGGGCAACCAGATGCGTTCGTACGTCCTGCACCCGTACCAGATGGTCAAGGACCTGCGCACCGAGTTCGAGGTCGGCAACCCGCAGGCCGTTCTCGACGGCGAGATCGACGGCTTCATCGAGGCCGGCATCCGCTGGCGCAAGCAGCAGGAGAAGTAACGGCAACGGCGTCGGCCGGATCGTTCCGGCTTGACGCCGCCCCCGAAAATCGCAAGGCTTGCGCCCGGCATGCGTATCACTGGGGCGCGTGTGACGGGGGGTAAGCGTCCCGGCGTTTTGATCGCCGGTTCGGTCACGCGACCCCCAGTAGGCCACGGCCCTGTGCATAGCTGCTCCATCGACGAGATCAGCTACAGGGGGTAGCAGGCAGATGACGAAGAAGACTCGGCTGCGCGTTGCGCGAATAGCGGCCGGTGCCGTGATGGCCGCGGGTGCGTCGCTGACGGCCGCGGGCGCGGCCGCAGCCGCAGGGGTCGACGTGTCCGTTCCGGGCATCGACGTGAGCGTGCACACCGACCCCACGACGGACCCCACCGGCAACCCGACGTCCATCCCGCAGCCGACCGGCGGCCAGACGGGCGGCAGCACGTCCGGCAGCACGTCCGGCTCCACCAGCGGCTCCACCACGGGTGGCAGCACCTCGGGCACCACGACGGGCGGTAGCACGTCCGGTACGACGACGGGTGGCAGCACCTCGGGTACGACGACCGGCGGCAGCACGTCCGGCTCGACCGGCGGCGACAGCACCAGCGGCACCACGACCGGTGGCAGCACCTCGGGCACCACGACGGGTGGCAGCACGTCCGGTACGACGACGGGTGGCAGCACCTCGGGCACGACGACCGGCGGCAGCACCTCCGGCTCCACCAGCGGCACCACGACGGGCGGCAGCACGTCCGGCACGACCACGGGTGGCAGCACCTCGGGCACGACGACGGGTGGCAGCACGTCGGGTACGACGACCGGCGGCAGCACCTCCGGCTCCACCGGCGGCTCCACCACGGGCGGCAGCACCTCGGGCACCACCACCGGCGGCGGCTCGACCGGCGGCAGCACGACCGGTGGCGGTACCACCGGCGGCTCCGGTGACCACGGCTCCACGGGCGGCACCGCCACCGGCGGCGGCAGCACCGGCGGCTCCGACGACGCCCACACCTGCCCCGTCGACACCGACAGCGCCAACTGCAACAACGGCGCCGCGGCCACGGGTGGCGGCAACAACAACCCGGGCACCGACAACGTCGGCGCCCAGCCGGTCCAGCAGAGCAAGCCCAAGGAGGAGCTCGCGCAGACCGGTGAGCTGGCCCAGACCGGTGCCGGTCAGACGGCCTTCCTGGTCACCGGTGCCGCGGTGATGATCGCCGGCGGCATCGGCTTCCGGATGCTCCCGCGCCTGATCAACCGGGGTACGGCGGCCTGACGACGGCCTCCCCGCAGGACGAAGGCCCGGAGCGCGCGGCGCGCGCTCCGGGCCTCACCGCGTTCATGCGCCCATTGCGCCGGGCGCCGGGCAGGGGCGACTCGAAGGAAAAACTGCCGGAGAATCCGGAGAATCAGGAAAAACGTCTGCGCGTAATCGCGCGCTCACCCCGCGAAGCTGCGGGCGAGTACGGCGACCGCGACCAATGCCACCAGCAGGACGAGCAATGCCGCCGGGTTCAGCGCGCCGAAGACGCCCTCCTGCTGCTGCAGCCGCTCACGGCTGGCCCGGCAGACCGGGCAGCGGCCCTCGCTGACGGGGCCCGCGCAGTTGGCGCACACCAGTCGGTCGCATGTCATGCGATTTCCTTCCTTCGGTATGTCCAACGCGCGGGACGGCCACGCGGTTCCCCTTACCACTCTGCCAGCTTTTCCGCCGTCCGGCGCGTCCGCTCCGGTGAAGCGCCCGCCGACGGCGCCCGGAGGCCCGCCCAGTCGGTCAGAAACGTGACAACTCACGCCGAACCCGGATGCCGACTGCGCGTGCACCGGTGGTTCGCGTATGGTCACGCACACCGACGGAGCCGCGAACGCGGCGTTCCGTGCCGCTCTCTCCCCAGGTCGCAGCGTGGTGCACTCGTGATCCGATTCGACAACGTCTCCAAGTCCTACCCGAAGCAGAACCGTCCGGCGCTCCGCGACGTCTCGCTCGAGATCGAGAAAGGCGAGTTCGTCTTCCTGGTCGGGTCCTCGGGTTCCGGAAAATCCACTTTTCTGCGGCTGCTGCTGCGGGAGGAGCGGGCCAGCCACGGCCAGGTCCATGTGCTCGGAAAGGACCTCTCCCGGCTCTCCAACTGGAAAGTGCCGCAGATGCGGCGCCAGTTGGGCACCGTCTTCCAGGACTTCCGGCTCCTGCCCAACAAGACCGTCAGCCAGAACGTCGCCTTCGCCCTGGAAGTGATCGGCAAGCCGCGCGGCGAGATCCGCAAGGCCGTGCCGCAGGTGCTGGAGCTGGTCGGGCTGGGCGGCAAGGAGGAGCGGATGCCCGGCGAGCTCTCCGGCGGTGAGCAGCAGCGCGTCGCGATCGCCCGGGCGTTCGTCAACCGTCCGCTGCTGCTGATCGCCGACGAGCCGACCGGCAACCTGGACCCGCAGACCTCCGTCGGCATCATGAAGCTGCTGGACCGGATCAACCGGACCGGCACCACGGTGATCATGGCCACCCACGACCAGCAGATCGTCGACCAGATGCGCAAGCGCGTCATCGAACTCGAGCAGGGCCGTCTCGTGCGCGACCAGTCGCGCGGCGTCTACGGCTACCAGCACTGATCGGCTCTGAACGGCACTGAAAGGGACTGAGAAGACGCCATGCGCGCCCAGTTCGTCCTGTCGGAGATCGGTGTCGGTCTCCGCCGCAATCTCACGATGACCTTCGCGGTCATCGTCTCCGTCGCCCTGTCGCTCGCCCTGTTCGGCGGTTCCCTGCTCATGCGCGAGCAGGTCAGCACGATGAAGGGCTACTGGTACGACAAGGTCAACGTCTCGATCTTCCTCTGCAACAAGAACGACGTCGAGTCGCAGCCCGCCTGCGCCAAGGGCGCCGTCACCGAGGACCAGAAGAAGCAGATCAAGGCCGACCTGGAGAAGATGCCGGTCGTCCAGAAAGTCCAGTTCGAGACGGCGGACGAGGCCTACAAGCACTACAAGGAACAGTTCGGGAAATCCTCCCCGATCGCCGGTTCGCTGACCCCGGACCAGATGCAGGAATCCTTCCGCGTCAAACTCAAGGACCCGTCCAAATACGCGGTCATCTCCAGTGCGTTCTCGCAGCGGCCGGGCGTGCAGGAGGTGCAGGACCAGAAGACCCTGCTGGAGAACCTCTTCAATCTCCTCAACGGCATGAACTTCGCGGCGCTCGGTGTGATGGGCCTGATGCTCGTCGTCGCGCTGATGCTGATCGTCAACACGGTCCGCGTCTCCGCGTTCAGCCGCCGCCGGGAGACCGGGATCATGCGGCTGGTCGGTGCGTCCAGCTTCTACATCCAGATTCCGTTCATCATGGAGGCCGCCTTCGCCGGGCTGCTGGGCGCCGGCTTCGCGTGCGTCCTGCTGGTCTGCGGCCAGGAGTTCCTGGTGAACAACTGGCTCGCGCACCACATCGACGTGATCCAGTTCATCGGCTGGGACGCGGTTCTGGCCAAGCTTCCGCTTGTGTTGGCCATCGGTCTGCTGATGCCGGCGCTGGCGGCGTTCGTCGCGCTCCGTAAGTACCTCAAGGTGTAACGCGCGCCGGACGATCGCCACGGGCGCCGTACGGTCAACTCCCCGTACGGCGCCCTTCGGTGTCCTAGACTCCCGCTCATGCCCGGGCCGACGATGTTCGTACCGCAGCGCCGCGCCGGCCGTGCGGCGGCACTGACCCTCGTGTTCGTGGGAGTGCTGGCGACGGGCGCGGCCGCCGGCTCCTGGGCGACGGGCCCGCACGACGCCCGCACCCCGGCCCGCCACCGCGAGGCCTCCGACGGCGACGCCGATCACCCTCCTCCACGCACCGCCGCCGACCGCACTGCCGCCGACCGCACCGCCGCAGACCGGGCCGTGGACGACCGGGCCGTCGAGGACGCCGCCCAACAGGCCGTCGAGGACGGCAAATCCGGCTCCGCGGCCGCCTCCGAGGTGGTCAGCCGCAGCGGCGACCGCTGGAGCTCGGTCTACACGGCCGCCGAGTACGAGGGCCTCGAACGCGCCCTGGACGGCGCCTACGTCGGCGTCGGCCTCTCCGCGCGGCGCGGCAGCGGCGGCCGGATGGAGATCGAGGAGGTGCGGCCCGGCAGCCCCGCCGCACGCGCCGGCATCGCCCCCGGCGACCGGCTGCGCACCGTCGACGGCGACGACGTCACCGGCCGTCCGGTGACGGACGTGGTCGCCGGGCTGCGCGGCGACAAGGCCTGGGGCGCGGGGCGCCCGGGCACGCCCGTGCGCCTCGGTCTGCAGCGCGGGAGCCGTGCGTGGGAGCGCACGCTGCTCCGCGAGCGTCTGGTCACCGAGAGCGTGACCGTGGACCGGCCGGACGGGCCCGGCGGTCCCCTCACCCGGATCAGGGTCGGCCCCCTGGTGAAGGGCGCCGGGGCCCGCATCCGCGACGCGGTGCAGGAGGCCGGGCCGGGGGAGGGGATCCTGCTCGACCTCCGCGGCAGCCCGGGGGGGCTGGTCACCGAGGCCGTCTCGGCCGCCTCCGCCTTTCTCGACGGCGGGGTGATCGCCACGTACGACCTGCGCGGCCGCCACTGCGTGCTGCGGGCCGAGCGCGGCGGGGACACCCGCAGGCCGCTGGTCGTCCTCGTCGACGGCGGCACCATGAGCGCGGCCGAACTGCTGGCCGGCGCGCTCCAGGACCGCGGCCGCGCCGTCCTGGTGGGCAGCCGCACCTTCGGCAAGGGCTCCGTGCAGATGCCCAGCCGGCTGGCGGACGGCTCCGTCGCCGAGCTCACCGTGGGCCACTACCGCACTCCCGACGGGCACGCCGTCGACGGCGTCGGCATCGCGCCCGACGTGATCGCGGAAGGAGACGCCGAGGAGCGGGCCCGCACAGTATTCGCTGGCCTCGGGGGTGGGTCGTAGTGCGAGAATGACAGCGCTATGGCTAAAGAGACAGGGCGCAAGCTGGTCGCGCAGAACAAGAAGGCGCGGCACGACTACCACCTTCTGACCACCTACGAGTGCGGCCTGGTGCTCACCGGCACCGAGGTCAAGTCGCTGCGCCAGGGCCGCGCGTCCCTGGCCGACGGCTTCGTGCAGATCGACGGCCACGAGGCGTGGCTGCACAACGTCCACATCCCCGAGTACAGCCAGGGGACGTGGACCAATCACAGCGCCCGCCGCAAGCGGAAGCTGCTCATGCACCGCATGGAGATCGACAAGCTCGAGTCCAAGGCGCAGGAGTCGGGGCACACGATCGTGCCGCTGGCCCTGTACTTCAAGGACGGCCGGGCCAAGGTCGAGATCGCCCTGGCGAAGGGCAAGAAGGAGTACGACAAGCGGCAGACGCTCCGCGAGAAGCAGGACCGGCGCGAGTCGGACCGCGCGATCTCGGCGGCACGCAGGCGGCAGCGGTCCCGCGCGGCGTAGCGAAGCGCCCCGTCAGGGGCGCGGGGAACTGCGTGACCAGCCACGATGCGCCCGCAGTCGAAGTTTTCGGGGCCCTCGCCCCGGACCCCAGCGGCAGTGCGTCGGCTGCAGGCCGTCGGTGGCTGGTCGCGCAGTTCCCCGCGCCCCTGACGGGGCGCTTCCCGCTCCGCGGGAATTCGCTGGCACCGCCGGGCCCCGGTCACGTACGATGGGCCTCGCACAGCCGGGGGACCGGCTGAGCAGCTTGAAAACACAACATGGGGATGATCGGTTTCGACAGCGGATGTCGAAGCAGGGGAAGCGAGCCGAGGAAGCGGCAATGATCTCGTAAACCATATGTCGCAACCAATAATCGCCAACACCAAGCGCGATTCCTTCGCCCTCGCTGCCTAAGTAGCGACTTGCGAAGTGTCAGCCCGGGGCTGTTCCCGACCCGGATCCTGGCATCAGCTAGGGAACTAAACCGCTAGGCCCGGTCACGGGGCCGAGCGGGAAACCAAACAGTGACTGAGCCCGTCGGAGACTTGTCCGTGTGATCTCCGGGGCCGAGAAAATCGCAGCGGACTGCGCTCGGAGAAGCCCTGATTCTGCACCGTTGGACGCGGGTTCGATTCCCGCCATCTCCACTCATCCCATGTGGACCAAGGCCTCGTCACCGCACCGGTGACGGGGCCTTCGTCGTGTCCCGGATCCGTGCAACCCGAAGGCCCTCCCGGCCCTCTTAACAGAACGACAAGGGGGTGTCGCCGTGAACCGTATGCGCACGGCAGTGGTCGTCCTGGGTGGTGCGGGAGCGCTGTGGCTGGGCGCCTCCCCCGGGGCCTGGGCCGGGGACGGGACGGGCGGCGTGCACCTGCTGCTCAACGGCGCCTTCGACAACCGCCCCGGCGAACTGATCGACATCGACGTCCAGGGCCTCCGCGCCCACGGCGACGTCACAGTGACCTCACCGGTCTTCCCGCGGCCCGTGCGCCTCGCCCCGTACCGTCACGACGGCGAGCGCGGCCACCACGCGCGGCCCGCCGTCGCGATGACCGTCCGGCCCGGCTCGTACCCGCTGCGCGTGCACGCGGGCGGCAAGGTCGTCGCCGAGGAGAACGTCGAGGTCAAGGCGGCCCAGCGGCCGGTCTTCCAGGTGGCCTCCGAGGGCGAGGTGCTGCGCCCCGGCGAGCGGCAGGGCATCTCGTACGACGACCTCTGGCCCGGCGAGACGGGCGACGTCTTCACCGCCTCCTCGCCCGCCTTCCGGGCGCCGGTCCGGCTCGTCCACGACCCGGAGAGCAGCGACTGGAACAACCCGCGGATGTTCACCGCCCTGGTGACCCTGCCGGCCAAGGTCAAGGACGGCACGTACAAGGTCACGCTGACCGACGCCCGCGGCCGCACCGTCGGAGAGAAGCCCCTGGAGGTACGGGCCGCCCGCCCCGGCGACCGCGACTACGTCGGCCACCCCCGCGGCCCCGCCTTCTTCGCCCCGACCGCCCACCCCGGCGCCGCCCGCACGGGCGGCCACCGGGCGACGGCCGGCGGCACCGTCAACGTGCTGTGGCGCGACGCGTCCCCCGATCCGGGCGAGGAGGACCGCCTGACCGCGACGTCCCCCGCCTTCGAACAGCCGGTCCCGCTGCGCCGCGACGACAGCAAGGCCGGCGACGGCGACGACCCCCGCTACTTCGGCCCGGCCCGCCTGCGGGACGACCTGGCGACCGGCCGCTACCCGGTGACGGTCATAAGCCATCACGGCCGCGTGAAACGGACCGGCCACCTGATCGTCGCGGGGATCGAACGGCGCGCGGAGGAGAGCGGCTTCGACAACACCGCCCTGATCGCCGGGGCAAGTGCAGGAGGACTGGCGGGTGTTGCAGCAGTGGCGGGCGTGGTGCTGGTGAGGCGCCGCCGCCGGACACTGCGCGACGGCTGAGACGGGGCCGGGGCGTACTGGGGCGGGAAGGCGAGAAACCGGATCATGTCTCTACGGTCGCCGCTGCCCGTCCCCGCGGTCCAACACCTGATCAGTGGGCATTCACGCACGGGTGTTGTTAACTGCCCTGCGTGCCCCATGACATCGACATAGAGCCGCGCCTGCTGCGCGCATTCGTCGCCGTGGCCGAGGAGCTGCACTTCACGCGTGCCGCGGCCCGGTTGTACGTGGCCCAGCAGGCGCTCAGCCGGGACGTCCGGCGGGTGGAACGGCTGCTGGGCGCCGAGTTGTTCGTCCGTACCACGCGGAGCGTGACGCTCACGGCGGACGGCGCGCGGCTGCTGCCGTACGCCCGCCGGGTTCTCGCCGCGTACGAGGAGTTGGCGGCGGCCTGCGCGGGGGAGAGCGGCCGGCCCCTGCTCGTCGACACCGGCGGGACGATGACGACCGGGCATCGCGTACTCGCCCGCGCGCGGGAAACCGTGCCGCCGGACGTCGAGTTGGTCACCCGTTTCCACAGCGGGCTGACGGGCGCGGCGCACGAGATCCTGAGTGGTCGGCTCGACGTGTCCTTCGGGTGGGCCGCGGGGTTGTCGGCGGACGTGCGCGCCGGGCTGGAGTCGATGCCGGTGCGGCTGGAGCGGATGGCCGTGCTGCTGCCGGACGATCATCCGCTCGCGGCACGGGAGTCGGTCCCGCTGGCCGCCCTGCGTGGCGAGACGCTGTACGCCGCCGCGGGCAACGAGGCCACCGCCGAGTGGACGCGGCTCGCCGAGCTGCTCTTCGCCGGGCGCGGGATCCGGACGGCCGAGCCCTTCCCCGGGCTGGAGGGGGAGGAGGAATTCGTGCGCGTGGTGCGCAAACGGGGCTGGTCGGTGCTGGCGAGCGAGGAGTTCATCGCGGTGCCGGGGATGGCGCTGAGGCCGCTGGTCGACCCGGTGCCGTTGTCGCCGGTGGCGATGGTGTGGCGGAAGGGGCTGCGGCACGCGGGGCTCGATGCGTTGCGCCGCGCGGCGGCGGAGCTGGCGGGGGAGCGGGGGTGGCTGGCGCCGCCGTCAGCCGATTTCTGGCTGCCGCCGGGTGAAGCGGTGGACTGACGCGTGAGCGCGGCGGTGCCGGGCACCGCCGCGCTCAGCTCCTGCGCCTCAGTGGGACGAGCCCTCGCAGTAGACCGACGAGGCGTTGTTGTCGTCCTGGGACGGGAGGTCCACCCGGTCCCCGGGGTTCATCCGGTGCTCTGTGCCCTTGAAGTCGTTGTCCGTGAACCAGTGGCAGGTGAACTGGGTGTTGTTCGCCCACGACGACATCGTGTTGTCGAAGTTGTAGTCGCCGAGGCGCGGGATCCTGGCGCCCTCTTCCAGGGCGAGACCGCCGCCCTTGAAGTCATGGTCGCCGAACATACAGAGGTGGTGCTGTCCGCCCTGGGGTTCACAGTTGGAACCCTCGAAGTGGTGCACCGTGTGCAGCAGCTGGGCGCGTGGGTGGGCCGGTGCCGTCGCGATTGCCGGGGGAGCGGCGATCACCGTGGCCAGCAGAGCGGTGGCGGTGACGGCGAGGGCGGTCAACCTCAGGCGCATGCATTCTCCTCGGGAGTGACGTGATCGGTGTGACCGTTGTACTGCCGCCGGATCCGACGGCAGCCGAGGACGCCGCCAAACCACCGGTTCGGGTACGAACCGGGTGCAATTCCGGTCGCCACAGGTGTCGTTCGGAGCCACGGCCCACCCGGAGGCCTCATCCGAAAGAGGTGTCGGCTGCACTGACGTTCCGATTCACATCGGGCATACCGCGCCAATACGTTATTGCCGTTTCTGTCGGGTATCCGCATATCGGAGGCTCCCTGTGTCCGCGCCCCGCACCTTCGCCGCTCTCGCCGCAGCGGCCGCCGCCGTTGCCGCTGTCGCTGTGACCGCAGGCACCGGGAAGGCGGCTCCTCCGCCGTCCCTCGCCGCGCACGGCGGCTCGGACTTCGCCCAGCTGTCCTCCGGCATCGACCAGGAGCAGAACGGCAACGTGAAGGCCGTGCAGTTCGAGCACGTGGACGGCATCCACGGCCTCACGGCCGGCAAGGACTCGGTCACCGTGGAGCACGACGGTATGTACATGATCGTCGTCGCCCCTCAGGTCTTCACCGAGGAGGGCGGCGTCCAGCGCGGCAAGGACCCGACGCGGGGTTGCGCGGACACGTGGTTCAACGTCAACGACCAGGACGTACCCAACAGCAGCGTCCGCCTGTGCCAGGCTGCTGCGCACAGCACGCACGTGGTCGTGGCCCAGACCGTCACCCCGCTCAAGGCGGGGGATGTACTTCGGGTCAAGGCCAAGGGGGATGACGTGAAGTTCGATGCGACCCAGCCGAGTGAGGGGCCGCTGATCCCGAGCGTGATCTTGAGCGTGGCTCGGGTGTCCTAGCCGCTGCTAGAGGGAGCGGGTGAATGCCGCCCAGGCGGCGGGGGTGAGGGTGAGGTTCGGACCGTCCGGGACCCTCTTGGAGTCCCGGACGAGGACGGTGGCGGGGGAGGGGGCTACTTCGACGCAGTTGTCGCGCTCTTCGCTGCTGTAGCTCGACTTGAACCATGTGGGAGGCTGGGCGCTGGTCATGTCTCTCCTAGCAGCCGATCCAACAGGGCCTTGGTGTCCTTGGTGTTGAGGGCCTGTGCTCGCAGCATTCCATACTTCTGTGCGAGAGTGCTGACCTCGTCCGGGTCGGCGATGAGACGGCTGCTGCGTTGAGCTCCCGTGTACGCGAGGTGCTGGTGGTCCGGAGTCTCCAGAAGGACGAACGGTCCGCTGAGCCCCGTGTGACTCTCGCAGACGAGCTCCAAGACCTGGACGGATACCCCGGGAAGGTCTGCGCAGGTTCGAATGTGACGCACCTGCTCGCGCATGACGTCCTGACCGCCGATTCGGCTCAACAGCACCGGTTCCCAGACGATGAAGCTCGCCGTCATGGGCTCCTCGCGGTGCAGGAGAAGCTGGCGCTCCATGCGGACTTCTACACGTCGCTCGATCTCGTCCAAGCTGAGGGCAGGGATTGCGGTGCGGAATACTGCGCGAGCGTAGGCTTCGGTCTGGAGCAGCCCAGGGACGACCGCGTTCTCGTACGATGAGTGAGCAATTGCCTCCCGTTCGTACTCCATGAACGCCTGCACCAGCACTGGGAAGTTGTCCTGCACGAGGGCTTTCCGAGCAGCGACCGCGAGAACCCCGCCAGTGTCGAGGATGCGATCCAGCTGCTCGGCCAACTTCGGCATCAGTACTCGTCGGCCTTGTTCGATCGATGCGATCGTCTCTTCGTGTACGCATGCACGCTCTGCGAGCATGCGCTGCGTCAGCTGCGCATTCATACGGACCTGCTTGAGGAGAGCGCCGATGATGTGAGTGGATGAGATCTGCCTGTTGTTCTTCCGGGTCTGCATGCAAGCCAACTCCCCACCCTCAAACGCGCGTCACCGCAATGGAAGCCGTACTCCGGATCCGTACGCTCCCGCGCACTGGCCCACCCTAGTAACCCCCTGCGACCGTTGCCGCATGAACGAGCAACCCGAACTCCCCCTCTTCCGCAAGAGGTTCTATCGCCGCACCATGCGAGCCATCGCGCCCGCACGGGAGTTCGTCAGGGAAACCCTCAAACGATGGGAAATCGAAGGCCGTTCCCGTGACATCACGCTCTGCACCAGCGAGCTCGTCACCAACGCCCTCCGGCACGGAGTCCCGCAGGGGCGCGGATTCCTGCTCCACCTGTGGCTGCTCGAAAGCCACACCCTCCGCATCGAGGTGCACGACAGCGGCGCCGGGTGCCCCCGCATCCTCCCGCCGGAGGCACTGGCCGACGGCGGCCGCGGCCTCCGGATCGTCGACATGCTCGCCGACACGTGGGGCGTCGGCGAGCGCGACCCCGGCAAGGTGGTGTGGTGCGAGTTCGCGGTGGACTATCCGCATAACTCGGCTATGAATTCCGCCCAGGCGCGGGCGGAGCACGAGATGGCGGGGCGATCGGGGGAATTCGAGTCGCGTACCTGGGCGGCCCGGTCGGTGAAAGCCACTTCCACGCAGTCGCGGTTGGTTCCGGAATAGCTGCTCCTCCGCCAGCGTGGACGCGAGTCCTGGTCGCCCATGCGAGCCCCCTCCCGGTCGTCACCCAAGGGTCGGTATTCCCTCCAGGGTGGCAATGAATCGGCGATCAGAGAAGGCCTGCGAGATTCGGTACTTTCCCGCATATATAGCGCCAGCACACTGTTTGTACCAACGGTTCCGGCCTCCGGGCCCATCCCCTAGTCTGGGTCCGAGGGCATGCCCCGTCGCGCCGGAGGAGATGCCATGGCTCCAGCCCGTCCGCCCAGGAGCGCCAAGGCCCTGTTGTGGAGCGTGTACGTCCTGGCCGCGGGCGTCGCAGCTGCGGGGGCGGGGGAGCTCGCGGCTTCCGTCGTCGACGGCAACGTCCTGGTGCACGTGCTGACTTCGGTGCTGGTGATGCTTGCGGCGGGGTGGATCGCACCGCCGCTGATCAGTCGGCTGGCCGGTCTGTTTCCTCCTCGACGCGGCCGCGACGCCGACGGCCTCGGCGCGCCGCGGTGACTCTGCGCGGGGTGCGCGACCACAGGTAGCGCACCCCTGAGACCGTTCCGGCGCCGGCGGTCAGGGCCGCGGCCTCCAGCCAGCCGGAGTGGTGGGACGACAGCCAGACCGAGACCGTCAGCACCGCCGCCACGACGACGGCAATGAAGATCGCTGCACACAGCAAGGTGATGTTGATCAGAAGGATGAGATTGCGTGTCCTGCGCGAGTCGGACACCACGCTGTGCAGAACTTCCCTGACGATGTCCCAGAGAGCCCAAACCCCGGAGTTTCGCTGCGGGTTGGACTCGTCATCATGATCGGCCATGATGCCGCAAGTCGTAGGCGCGTGCCCGGCTGGCTATGCTCTTCACGAATCGCTCCGATATCAACCTGCTTGTGACAGGTCACCCACTTTGTTCGCGGCGGCCGACGGGGGACGGATTGCTTCGGCTACGCCTGTTCGTCCTCTTCGGTTGACGAGGAGGCCATCGACGGCTCGCTCATTCCCTCGATCACGTGGTCCACCAGGCGAGGGAGGTCTTCTCGTGGCGTGAGTCGCTCCAGCTCCCAGAACGTCTCCAGGAACCGGCTGGTCTTGTCGGTGTCGTCGCTGAATGTGGGTTCGTCGAGCGGATTCTCCAGATAGAGGATTTCGTCCATCTCCGCATCGAACTCCAGAAGGACGAAGGAACCGCGCAGGCCGACGTGGGCGCCGATGCTGAACGGGAGGACCTGGATGGAGATACCGGGCCGGGAAGCGAGTTCTTTGAGGTGCTGCAGCTGTGCCCGCATCACCCCGGGGCCGCCGATCCAGCGGCGGATCACCGCTTCGTCGAGGATGTAGAAGAACTCGGGCCGTTCCTCTCGCTCCAGCAGTTCCTGCCGCTGCTGCCTGGCTTCGACAAAGCGGTCGAGCCGTTCCCCGGTGATGTCCGGCGACCAGGTCACGGCCAGCGCTCGCATGTATTCCTCGGTCTGCAGCATGCCCGGAATGAGCAGCGGGTTGAAGGAGCGCACGATGGACGCGGCCATCTCGTATTCGAGAAGGTCCATGGTCGACTTGTCGAACAGCCCGCGGTATTCCCGGTAGGGCATGCGGCGGCTGGCACGCGCCAGTTCCAGAATGTAGTCGATCTTGTCCTGGCCGGACACCCGGTAGGCATCGAGCAGCGCCAGCAGGTCGTTCCGGGACACGCCGACCTGACCGGCTTCGATCCTGATGAGCTTGGAGGGGCTCCAGTCCATGCGTGCAGCCACTTCGAGCTGTGTGAGACCGGCCTTGGTGCGAGCCTTCTTGAGCTCTGCGCGCAGTTGTCGCCGCTGTACCACGGCTCCCGGAGTAGCCACGATCTCTGGTCCTTCCCAGACGGCCAGGTTCTCAACGGTCCCTGACAATCTGCAAGTTAGCAGTCTGGTGGGTGGTCGTCAGCGCCCGTGCCGGTGGCTGGAGGTTCGAATCGCCACCTGGCCAAGGGCGGACCCGCCGACTGCTCGCCAGCGGGCCGGTACCTCTTTAGCGGGGAGAAGACGGTCAATTCCAGGACGCCACGGCCCGACGCTCTCGAACGGAGCAGCGTCCTCCCAGCTCAGCGGCGTGATCGCGGACGGGCCCGAGTGGATCCCAAGATCCGACAATCACCCACCGGTTGCGCAGCAAGCCTCACGCGGGGTATGCAGCGGATCGAGCACCCCAAGTCGCGGCCAGCGCAGGGAAATTGGCCCGAACAGCGGGCGTACCCCTACGCCAACCCCCGCACCGCCCCCTCCGTCAACCGCCCGGCGCCCACCCGGCGTACGGGCGTAGGCGCCTCGAAGGTCTTTCGGGTGCGCGTCCGACCCGGCACCCTGGGGGCGGCGGGGGGAGCCTCTCCCAACAGGAAAAGGTGACACGCGCATGGCGGCGGCGACGGCCTACGAGCTGCGGTTCGACTCCGGGCGGCTCTGCCTCGATCTGGTGGCCACGGTCGACGGGCGGCGCGGCGAGGAGCCGGTGGACCGGCTCGATACTCCCGAACGGCTGAGAGCGTGGCTGCTCGGCGCCGGGATCGTGCCCCCGGGCACCCCGCTCGGCGGCGTGGACGCGGCCTGGCTCGGGCGGTTCCGTGCGGCGCGCGACCTGCTGCACCGCGTGGTGCACGCCGAGGTCGACGGGCGGGCCGCCGACCCCGACCTGGAGCGGGTCAACGCGCTGGCCGCCACCGCGCCGCCCGCCCCGCAGGCCGGCCGGGGCGCCGACGGGCTCCTCGTCCGCAGCCTCGCCGGCGCCCCCGACTGCGGGGCGCTCCTCGGGCAGGTCGCCCGGGACGCCGTGGACCTGCTCACCGACCCCGTCGCCCGCGGCCAGCTGCGCCGCTGCGCGGGGGAGCACTGCTCCCTGGTCTATCTGGACACCTCCCGGGGCCGCCGCCGGCGCTGGTGCTCCAGCGAGGTGTGCGGCAACCGGGAGCGGGTCGCCCGGCACCGGGCCCGTACGGCCGGGAACTGACGGGACTGAACGGATTCGGCCATCTGCCCGTACCCACGGTTGAAAGGAAACTCCGTGGGTGTTCACGCCCTCGACCCGAGGGGAACGCGTGCGCAAGGATGCGGGCGTGGCCGACAGGACGAGCCGTGACGAGGACCTGATGCGGGCTCTCTACGCGGAGCACGCGGGCCCGCTCCTCGCCTTCGTCTCCCGGCTGGTGGCCGGTGACCGCCAGCGCGCGGAGGACGTCGTCCAGGAGACGCTGCTGCGCGCCTGGCGCAATGCCGACCGGCTGCGCGGCTCGCCCTCCTCGGTCCGGCCCTGGCTGGTCACCGTGGCGCGGCGGATCGTCATCGACGGCCACCGCAGCAGGCAGGCACGCCCGCAGGAGGTCGACGCGGGGCCGCTGAACGTCGTCCCGGCGGCCGACGAGATCGACCGGGCGCTGCGTCTGATGACCATCTCCGACGCGCTGGGCGATCTCTCCGAAGCCCACCGGGAGGCCTTGATCGAGACCTATTTCAAGGGAAGAACGGTGAACGAGGCGGCAGAGGCGCTGGGCGTACCGCCGGGGACGGTGAGGTCCCGGGTCTTCTACGCCCTGCGCTCGATGAAGGTCTCGCTCGAGGAACGAGGGGTGACGCCATGACCGGGCCGGCACGGCACACCGATCACACCGACGTCGGCGCCTATGCACTCGGCGTCCTCGACGCGGCCGACGCCGCCCGCTTCGAGGAACACCTCGCCGCGTGCCCCCGGTGCGCCGCCGAGCTCGACGGTCTGATGGGCCTGACCCCGCTCCTCGCCGACTACAAGGAGTCGATGCCCCCGCACGAGGTGCACGAGGAGGCGGTGAGCAGGCCCGCGCCCCGCCCCGAGATGCTCCCCGCGCTGCTGGAGCACATCGCCGTGACCCGCCGCAGACAGCGGGTGCGGCGGGTGTGTCTGGCCGGCGCGGCCTCCGCGATGATCGTCGCCGGGCCGCTGGCGGCCCTGGCCGTCACGGCGGAGGGCGAGCCGGACCGCAGCGGCACGAGCATGGCCCAGCAGATGTACCAGGAGGGCGACAAGTACGGGGCCGTCGACCCCGGCACCGGCGTCGACGCGACCGTCTCGCTCATGGACAAACCCTGGGGCACCCGCGTCGTCCTCAAGCTCGCCAACGTCAAGGGCCCGCTGAGCTGCGATCTCGTCGCCGTCGGCAAGAACGGCCGGACGCAGACGGTCACCACCTGGGCCGTCCCGGCCTCCGGCTACGGGATCGACAAGGGCGGCGACAAGTGGGGCCAGGAGCCCCTCTACACGCACGGCGGCACGGCCTTCAACCGCGAGGAGATCGCGCGCTTCGAGGTCCGTACGCTCGATGGCCAGCATCTGGCCACTGTCAACATGCAGAACGTATGACCCATCGTGGCAAACCCCTCATGTCCTGACAGGTGCGCTCAGTACCCCTGTTCGCGTACGGTTGACGGCTGCCCTACGCACAGCAGAAGGGGGCCTGGGTGGCCGCGCAGAACGCCACGGACGTGCAGGTGGCGACAGGACCGGCGAAGGAGCCGGAAGGGGTCCGCGACCGAGAGATCGGTGCCGAGCAGCACCATCTGGACCGGGTGTACCACCGCCTTGAGGAGAAGATCCGCGAGGCGGAGTTCCTCATGGACGACGCCGCCAAGCGCGGCCAGGTCGGCACGCCGGGAGCGCTCGCCGAGCGGGACGCCCAGGTGTTCCGCGCCGGGGTGCACCTCAACCGGCTGAACAACGAGTTCGAGGACTTCCTCTTCGGCCGCATCGACCTGCTCCTCGGCAAGGACGGCAAGAAGGGCCCCGACGGGGCCTACACCTCCGTCGAGCCCGCCGACGACGCCGTCCGCGGCGACCGGGCCGAGATCGCCGAGACCCTGCACATCGGCCGCATCGGGGTCCTGGACTCCGACTACTCGCCGCTGGTCATCGACTGGCGGGCGCCCGCCGCCGCCCCCTTCTACCGGGCCACGCCGGTGGCGCCCGGCCGGGTCGTGCGCCGCCGCGTCATCCGCTCCAAGGGCCGCCGGGTCCTCGGCGTCGAGGACGACCTGCTGCGCCCCGAGCTGACCAGCACCCTCGACGGCACCGCGCTGCCCGTCGTCGGCGACGGCGCACTGATGGCCGCCCTCGGCCAGGCCCGCAGCCACACCATGCGGGACATCGTCTCCTCCATCCAGGCCGAGCAGGACCTGGTCATCCGCGCCCCCGCCGCCTCGGTCACCGAGGTCGAGGGCGGCCCGGGCACCGGCAAGACCGCCGTCGCCCTGCACCGCGCGGCCTACCTGCTCTACCAGGACCGCCGGCGCTACGCGGGCGGCATCCTCGTCGTCTCCCCGACGCCGCTGCTCGTCGCCTACACCGAGGGCGTCCTGCCGTCGCTCGGCGAGGAGGGCCAGGTCGCCATCCGTGCGGTCGGCTCCCTGGTGGACGGCGCCGAGGCGGACACGTACGACGAGCCGGCCGTCGCCCGCGTCAAGGGCTCGTCGCGCATGCTCAAGGTGCTGCGCAAGGCCGTGCGCGGCGCGCTGGAGACGCCGGACCAGCCCGGCCGGCTGCGCGTCGTCGCCTTCGGCGGCCGCATCGAGCTGGACGCCGACGCGCTCCAGCGCATCCGGCAGACCGCCCTCGGCGGCACCGCGCCCGTCAACCTCCTGCGGCCGCGCGCCCGTCGGCTGATCCTCGACGCCCTGTGGTCGAGGGCCGGCGGCCCCCGCCGCTACACCGACCCCGAACTCGCCGCCGAGGCACGCTCCGCCTTCGACGAGGACATCACCACCGAGGACGACTTCACCGCCTTCCTCGACGCCTGGTGGCCCGAGCTCACCCCGCGCCGCGTGCTGGCCTGCATGGCCGACGAGAAGCGGCTGTCGCGCTGGTCGCGCCGGGTGCTCAACCCGCGCGAAGTCCGGCTCCTGGCCCGCTCGCTGCGCCGCCTGGACGCCGCAGGGAAGGGCCGGCTGTCGGTGCACGACGTGGCGCTGCTGGACGAGCTGGAGGCGCTGCTCGGCGTCCCGGCCCGGCCGAGGCCGGCGCGCGACCTGGACCCGCTGGACCAGCTCACCGGGCTGGAGGAGCTGATGCCGCAGCGCTCGGAGTCGCGCCGCGAGCGGGCCGAGCGGCTGGCCCTGGAGCGCCGGGACTACGCGCACGTCATCGTCGACGAGGCCCAGGACCTGACGCCCATGCAGTGGCGCATGGTCGGCCGCCGCGGCCGTACCGCCACGTGGACGGTCGTCGGCGACCCGGCACAGTCCTCCTGGTCCACCCCGGACGAGGCGGCCGAGGCCCGCGACGAGGCCCTGGGCACCCGCCCGCGCCGCCGCTTCGAGCTGACCGTGAACTACCGCAACCCCGCCGAAATCGCCGAACTCGCCGCAAAGGTCCTGGCGTTGGCGATGCCGGGCATGCAGGCCCCGCGCGCCGTGCGCTCGACGGGCCTGGAGCCCCGGTTCACCGTCGCCGGTCCCGAACTCGGCGCGTCCGTGCGGCGCGAGGCGCTGCACCTGCTGGCCGACGTGGACGGCACGGTCGGCGTGGTCGTCCCGATGGGCCGCCGTGCCGAGGCCCGCGAGTGGGCGGCCGGGCTCGGCGACCGCGTGGTGGTGCTGGGCAGCCTGGAGGCCAAGGGTCTGGAGTACGACGCCACGCTCGTGGTCTCGCCCGCGGAGATCGCGGACGAGTCCCCCGCGGGCCTGCGCGTGCTCTACGTGGCGCTCACCCGTGCCACACAGCGGCTGACGGTGCTCTCCGCCGAGCGCGACGAGCCGGACGCGCACGGGGTGCCGGACCTGCTGAGGGACTGACCGCGGAACCGGCCCGCGGCGCCGAACGGGCGGTGCGGGCCGGCCGCCGGGTCCGGAGGAATTACTTTCGGGAGAGCGTTTGTTAGCCTGGTTACGACACCGGCTCGATCCAAGCCCCCGGGCCCAACCTTCGTCGCTTCGAGCGACCACTTGCCGCGAGGCGAGCATGGCGGGTCGGTGTCACCAGACGTTCCACAGGGCGTCCCTCACAGTCCGAGGGGCGCCCTGACGGTTTTTCGCACAGGCTTTTGCGCCTTCTTGACCGGTTACCGTCTACTGGTCGGTAGGTGCGACGATCGAACGTCGCGCTCCCGCGACGGGGAAAACGTAAAGAACAGGGAAAGCAGAGGAAAGCGGCCATGGCAACGGCGCCTAGCGTCTCGTACTCGATGACCGTCCGTCTGGAGGTCCCCGCGAGCGGGACCGCCGTCAGCCAGCTCACCACGGCCGTGGAGTCCTCGGGCGGTTCGGTGACCGGCCTGGACGTGACCGCCTCCGGCCACGAGAAGCTGCGCATCGACGTCACGATGGCGACGACCTCGACCGAGCACGCGGACGAAATCGTCGAGAAGCTGCGCGGCATCGAGGGCGTGGTGCTGGGCAAGGTTTCGGACCGTACGTTCCTGATGCATCTCGGTGGCAAGATCGAGATGGCGTCGAAGCACCCCATCCGCAACCGTGACGACCTGTCGAT
>NZ_JBSFWU010000100.1:0-28247 GCF_053594995.1 Streptomyces sp. NPDC002536 | reverse complement strand
ATCGACAGGTCGTCACGGTTGCGGATGGGGTGCTTCGACGCCATCTCGATCTTGCCACCGAGATGCATCAGGAACGTACGGTCCGAAACCTTGCCGACCGTGACGCCGTCGATGCCGCGGAGCTTGTCCACGACCTCGTCGGCGTGCGAGGTGGACTTGGCGGCGACGGTCACGTCGATGCGCAGCCGCTCGTGGCCGGACGCAGTGACGTCGAGGCCGGTCACCGAGCCGCCGGAGGACTCCACGGCCGTGGTGAGCTGGCTGACGGCGGTCCCGCCTGCGGGGACCTCCAGACGGACGGTCATCGAGTACGAGACGCTGGGCGCCGTTGCCATCGGGGTGGTACTTCCTTCTTCTTGCTTTTGGTGGGGGGAAAGCGGTGGTGGGGGTGGGGGATCAGACCGCAGCGGTCCGCGCGTGCGGGCGGGCCAGGTTGTCCGGGTGGAGGATCTCCTGCAGCTGCTCCGGCGTGAGCAGGCCCTTGGCCAGGACCAGGTCGTACACCGAGGCGCCGGTGGTCAGGGCCTCCTGGGCGACCGCGGTGGCCTGCTCGTAGCCGATGTGCGGGTTGAGCGCGGTGGCCAGACCGATGGACTGCCCGACGAGCTGCGCCAGGTGCTCCCGGTTGGCGGTGATGCCGCTGACGCACCGCTCGGCGAGGGTCAGGCAGCCGGCCCGCAGGTGCGTCAGGCTCTTGAGGAGGCTGTGCGCGATGACCGGCTCGAAGGCGTTGAGCTGGAGCTGGCCGGACTCGGCGGCCATGGTGACGGTCACGTCGTTGCCGATGACCTCGAAGGCGATCTGGTTGACCACCTCGGGGATCACCGGGTTGACCTTGCCCGGCATGATGCTCGAACCCGCCTGCACCGCGGGGAGGTTGATCTCGGCGAGGCCGGCGCGCGGGCCGCACGAGAGCAGGCGCAGGTCGTTGCAGGTCTTGGAGAGCTTGACGGCGATCCGCTTGAGCACGCCGGAGAGCTGGACGAACGCGCCCATGTCCTGGGTGGCTTCGACGAGGTCGCCGGCGACGGAGAGCGGGATGCCGGAGATCGCGCTCAGGTGCTCGCAGGCCGTCGCGGCGTACTGCGGGTGGGCGTTGAGGCCGGTGCCGATCGCGGTGCCGCCGAGGTTGATCTCGCTCAGCAGGGCGCACGCCTCGGCCAGCCGCGCCCGGTCCTCGGCCAGCATCACGGCGTAGGCCGCGAATTCCTGGCCGAGCGTCATGGGCACCGCGTCCTGCAGCTGCGTGCGGCCCATCTTCACCACGTCCGAGAATTCCGCGGCCTTGGCCGCGAAGGCCTCGTGCAGGACCTGCATGGCCTCCAGCAGGCGGGCGGCGGCGAGCTGCAGCGAGAGCCGGACGGCGGTCGGGTAGACGTCGTTGGTGCTCTGCCCGGCGTTGACGTCCTCCAGCGGGTGGAGGTGGCGGTACTCGCCCTTGTCGTGGCCGAGGAGCTCCAACGCCCGGTTGGCGACGACCTCGTTGGCGTTCATGTTGGTGGACGTGCCGGCGCCGCCCTGGATGACGTCCACCACGAACTGGTCGTGGAGGCGGCCTGCGCGGATCTCCGCGCAGGCCTGCACGATGGCGTCCGCCTTGCGCTCGTCCAGCAGCCCGAGGTCGTGGTTGGCCCGGGCGGCGGCCTGCTTGACGGAGGCCAGGGCGACGACGAGGTCGGGGTAGGCGGAGATCGGGGTGCCGGTGATGGGGAAGTTCTCCACGGCGCGCAGCGTGTGGACGCCGTAGTACGCGGCCGCGGGGACGTCCCGGTCGCCGAGGAGGTCGTGCTCGGAGCGCGTCTGCGCGTGGTCGTGGGGGGAGGCGGGGGCCGACATGGGGGTCCGATCCAAGGCGTGATGTGGGGGGAGTGGGGGGAGGGGAGGGCGTCAGGCCGCTGTGACCGGCTCGGCGGCCACGGGGGTGCCGAGCGCGTGGCGCAGCGCGTCGGCGCGGCCGGCCGGGTCGGTGGTGGCGAGGGCGGCGGAGAGCACGGCGATCCGTGCCTGGCCGGCGCGCAGGGTGCCGGTCAGCACCGCTCCGGCGGCCACGAGGTCCACGGCTCCGCCGTGGGTGTAGATCTCCGCGACCGGTCCGGTGGACACGCGCGTGGTCAGGGCCACGAGGACACCACGGGAGACGGCGGCCTCGACGGCGGCGCAGATCTCGGGGGTGGCGTTGCCGGCTCCCGTCGCGACCAGGACGATGCCCTGGGCGCCCGCTCCGACGGCGGCGTTGAACAGCAGCGGGTCCCCGTCGCAGTGGTGCATGACGGCGTCGATCCGGGGCAGCGGGGTGTCGGCCGCGGGCAGGGGGAGCGGTGCGGGGCGCTCGGGGCGCCGGTGGATCTGGATGCCGTCGGCCGTCACGTCCGCGACCCGGCTGCCGGAGGGGTCGGCGAAGGCGTCGGCGGCCAGCGTCTGCACCTTGACCGTGCCGCGTGCGGCGTGCACCTGCCCGTTGAACACCACGAGGACGCCGAGGCCGCGCACGGTGGCCGCGGTCAGCAGGGCGTCGTGGAGGTTGCGCGGCCCGTCGCCGTCCTCCGCCTCGAGCGGGCGCTGGGCGCCGGTGAAGACCACCGGGCGGGGGTCGTCGTGGTGGAGGTCGAGGAAGAAGGCGGACTCCTCCAGGGTGTCCGTGCCGTGGGTGACGACGATGCCGTCCACCGCGGGGTCGGCCAGCACCTCGCGCACGGTGCGCAGGAGGGCGAGCTGGTGCGCGGTGGTGATCCGGGCGCTGTTGACGCTCATCAGGTCGACGACCCGGACGCTCACGCCCTCGGGCACGGCGGCAGTGGCCAGGACGTCCCCGCCCGCCGCGTCGGCGGCGAACCCGGACCCCTGCCAGCGGCTGGCGATCGTCCCGCCGGTGCTGATGACGACGACCTGTCCCACGTGTGCTCGCTCCTCTTGCCGCTTGTCCGGGTGATGCCTCGTACGCCAGTTCGCAGACGTCGGGCCGAGAGCAACCTTAGAACGAATCGCGCGCAATCGGATTGCCAGTTCAGGCGCGGTCTCCGCGCGTGCGGGGTGGATAATTGCGCCATGGACGAGATCGACAGAAATATCTTGCGCGAGCTCCAGAACGACGGACGTCTGACCATCCAGGACCTCGCCCAGCGGGTCGGTCTCACGTCCTCGCCCTGCCTGCGCCGCGTCCGCCAGCTCGAACAGGACGGCGTGATCGAGGGCTACCGCGCGGTCATCAATCCCGAGGCCGTCGGACGCAGCTTCGAGGTCCTCGTCTCCGTCGAGGTCAAGCGCGACCGGGAAGCGGTCGAGACCTTCGAGGCGGCACTCCAGGAGATCCCCGACGTCATCGAGGCCTACCGCCTCTTCGGCAGCCCCGGCTGTCTGCTGCGCATCGCCGTCGCCGACCTCACCGCCTACGAGCGGCTGTGGATCGAGCGCCTCACCACGCTCTCCGGCGTCACCGAGGTGAACTCGCAGATCATCATGAAACGGATCAAGGAGCCGCGCGGGCTGCCGGTCGACCGCTGAGCGCTCAGGCGCCGCCGCCCCGGGTGATGGCGAGAAGCGCCATGTCGTCGCTGATGCGGCCGCCGGTGTGGTGGCCGACATCGGCGAGCAGGGCGTCGAGCAGCTCGTCCGGCCCGGAGAAGACACGTCCGGCCAGGCCCGCGACGGGATCGTAGAAGGCCCCCGCATGGTTCTTGGCCTCGGTGAGACCGTCGGTGTAGAGGAGAAGGGTCGCACCCGCGGGGAAGCGCACCGTGTCGGTCCTCACGGCCTCGGCGGGCCGCAGCCCCGCCAGGCACAGGGGGAGGGCCGGCTCGGACGGCTCCGCGCTGTGCACCTCGCCGTTCCGCTGCAGGATCAGCGGTGCCGGGTGGCCGCGGTTGACCAGCCGCAGCTCGTCGCCCGTGTGCGCGATCTCGGCGAGAACGCCCGTGACGAACCCCTCCGACCGCTCAAGCCCCGCCCGGCGCTCCGCCTCCCGCACCAGCCCCCGCTCCAGCCGCTCCGCGACCCCGGCGAGCGCGGGCTCCTCCTCGGCGGCCTCCCGGAACACCCCGAGCGCCACGTCCACCGCCTTGACCGCCTCCATGCCCTTGCCCCGCACGTCGCCCACCAGACAGCGCACGCCGTAAGGGGTGTCCTGCACGCCGTACAGATCGCCCCCGATCTGCGCCTCCCGGACGGCCGACCGGTAGCGCACGGCGATCGTCAGGGACCCGATGGCGGGCGGCGGGTGCGGCAGTACGGCGCGCTGCACGGCGAGGGCGATCTCGCGTGCCGACTGCAGCCGCACGTCCCGGTAGTGCATGAGCCGGTTGACGACGACGGCGAAGGCCGAGACGGTCGCCACGGCCGACAGCTCGCTCCGCCCGCCCGAATCCGCCGCGAAGCCGAAGTGGGTGAGGACCGCGAAGTCGGCGAGACAGGCGCCGATGCCCGCCAGGACCGTCGCGCGCAGCGACAGCAGCGCCGCGGCCGTCATCGGTGCGGCCGTGTAGAAGGCCTCCGCGCTGAAGTGCGGCGGCGTGTTGAGGTCGAGGAGGACACCGCCCGCCAGCAGGAGGACGGGCACGATCTGCAGGTGACGCAGGAACCAGCGCAGCACGGCGGTGAGCCCTGCACCCGGTGCCTTCACGTGCCCGCTCCCGATCCTCGGTGCCGAACCCCACGCACGCTCCAGGATCCTCGGATCCGATCATGGCTGCCAGCGGTGGGACGGCCGTATGGGTACGCCCCGCCCGCCGTGCCTCACCTGCCCCAGATCGTCCGGTACGCCGTGCGGTACCCGGGCGGGTCCCAGGCCGTGGCGCCGCCGGTGTTCGCGGCGGTGGCGATGTGGACGGGGGCGACGTATCCGCTGGCCGGGCGGCCGGAGAAGGCGCGGTTGAGCTCGTCGACGATCTGCCACCCCTGTGCGGAGAGCGGCTCGGGGACGGTGGCCGCCTGGAACTGGCGGTTGTTGATCCGTTCGAAGGCGGAGGGATCGCCGTCGCCCGCACCGATGTTGAAGGGGGCTCCGGATCCTTTCCTGCGCTCGGCCCGCAGGGCCGGGGCGGCGTCGGCGAAGTAGACGTCGTTGACGGCGACGGAGTGGGTCCAGGTGTTCCGGAAGCGTGCGAGGAGCGCGGAGACCGCCTGCGGGGTGCGGCTGCTGGTGTCCGGGAGCGGGATGTTCTCCTGCGCGAGGAGCTGCACTCCGCTGCAGGCGGCCAGTTCCTTGCGGATCAGCTCGGACTTGTGGTGGGCGAAGGGGATCGAGGCGTCGGTGAAGACGACGACTCCGGCGGTGCCGCGGGAGTGGGCGACGACCCAGTCGGCGCTGATGGTGGCGACGTCGTCGACCTTGGTGGTGACGTTGGTGAAGAGTGCGGGGTCCTTGCTGGGCCCGGGGGAGTCGACCGCGTGCCAGCCGACGAGCGGGATGTGCCCGGCGTCGGCCTGTGCGACCTGCCGGGAGGTCAGCCGGGGGTCGAAGCCGCCGATGACGATGCCCGAGGGCCGCAGGGTGACGGCCTGGCTGAAGGCCTGCTGGAGGCCGACGGGGGTGCCCTGGCCGTCGATGACGCGGACGCTCCAGCCGATGGCCCGTGCTGCTTCCCGCATGCCCTTCGCCGTTCCCGCGACGCCGGGGTTGGTCATGGTCTGGGCGACGTAGACGATCGTCTTGCCGGGCGCGGCCGTCGGCCCGCTGGTGGGCCCGTTCCACTTGGTCTCGCCCGACTCGGCCCGCCGGACGGCTGTTTCGGCCTTTGCGAGGGCGGCCGGGCAGCCGGTCCTGGCCGGCCCCGCAGGGGTGCTCGTCGTACGGGACGACGAGCCGCGCTCGCAGCCGGTGAGGAGCACGGCCGCAACCGCCCCTGCGGCCAAGGCCGTCAGGGCGGTTCTCACGGGGCGGCCCGGTGCGGCTCGGCCCGTCGCCGGTGCAGCTGCCGGCGGGCGGCGTAGCCGGCCAGGCCGACGGCGATGAGCAGCGTGCTGCCGTTGAACAGCGGAGTGACCCAGAACTGGGCGCCGAGCTGGCCGATTCCGGCGAGGCCGACGGCGAGGACGGTGACGGCGACGAGGGTGCCCGGGGCGTTGGCCCGTCCGGGCCGGATCGCGGTGGAGCCGAGCAGGGCGCCGACGAAGGCGGGCAGCAGGTAGTCCATGCCGACGCTCGGGTTGCCGATCTGCTGCTGGGCGGCGAGCAGCACGCCGGCGATGCCGACGACCAGGCCCGATCCGGCGAACGCGCAGACGACGTAGCGCCGGGAGGGGATGCCGACCAGGTCGGCGGTGCGGGGGTTGGAGCCGATGACGTACAAGTACCGGCCGAGGGGCAGCCGTTCCAGGAGCACCCAGAGGACGGCGGTGAGGGCGAGGACGTAGAAGGCGGGGACGGGCAGGCCGAGGAACCGGGAGTCGTACAGGTCGGTGAAGGCGGCCGGCAGGCCGTGCGGGCCGGGGACGATGCGGGCCCCGTCGGTGATCCAGCCGGTGAAGGCGTACATGACGCTGCCGGTGCCGAGGGTGGCGATGAAGGAGTCGATCCGCGCGTATTCGACGACGAGGCCGTTGACGGCGCCGGCCGCCGCCCCGCCGAGCAGCACGACGAGGCAGGCCAGGGGCCACAACCAGCCTTCGGTGACGACGAGTTGCATCGTCACGACGTGTGCCAGGCCGAGGCCGTAGCCGATGGACAGGTCGAACTTGCCGGTGGCGATGGGGAGTGTCGCGCCCAGCGCGAGGAAGGCGGGGACGGAGTTGTTGGACAGGATGGCGGAGATGTTGTCGAGCGTGGGGAAGGTGTCCGGCAGGGCGAGGGAGAAGGCGAGGAAGAGCAGGACGGTGAGGACCGCCAGGCCGTAGGCGCCGACGAGATGGCCGAAGCGGCGGCCCAGCGGGGAACGGGGCGGGCGCAGAGGGGTCATCAGGGCGTCCCGGTGAGCGGGGCCATGGCGGAGGCGGCGCGGGTGAGCGCGGCGGCGGTGAGGCCGGCGCCGCTCAACTCGGCCGTCACGCCTCCGCGGACGAACACCAGGGCCCTGTGGCACACGGTGGCCACCTCCTCGAAGTCGCTGGAGACGAGCAGCACGGCGAGGCCCCGGTCGAGCGCGTCCTGCAGCAGGCGGTAGAGCGCCGCCTTGGCGCCGACGTCCACGCCCGCGGTCGGCTCCTCCAGGATCAGCAGGCGCCGGCCCGTCCGGAGCCACCGGCCGATCATGACCTTCTGCTGGTTGCCCCCGGACAGGGTGGCGATCGGCGCCTCGCTGTCGCGGGGATGCACCGCGAACTGCTCGATCAGGGCCGCGGCGCGGGCCCGTTCGCGCCCGGGGCCGATCCAGTGCACGCCCGGCGGGCCGCCCGCCCCGGGGTTGGGCAGGAGGTTCTCCCGTACGGTCAGCCCGTCGGCGCAGCCCTCGTCCTGCCGGTTGCTGCTGACGAAGCCGGTGCCGGCGGCGACCGCGGCCGTGACCGTGTGCGGCCGGTACGGCCGTCCCGCGAGCAGGGCCCGGCCGCCGAGGAGCGGCCGGCAGCCGGCGAGGGCGCGGCCGAGGGAGGTGTGCCCGGCGCCGGTGAGGCCCACCAGGCCCAGGATCTCGCCGGCGTGCAGCCGCAGCCGGACCGGGCCGGTGTCCTCGGTCCGTACACCGTCGAGGCTCAGGACGGCCGGACCCGAGGCGGGGGCGGTGGTGCGGTGGGGGGCCGGTTCGTGACCCACGATGTCGTGCACCAGCCGGGCCGCGGGGTAGCCGGCGAGCGGGCCGTGGCCGACGAGGCGGCCGTCGCGCAGGACCGCGAAGGTGTCGGCCACCCGGTGCACTTCGTCGATGCGGTGGGTGACGAAGACGACGGCGTGGCCGTGGTCGCGCAGGGTGTGCAGGACGGCGAAGAGGCGGGTACAGTCCGCGGCCGGGAGGCTGGCGGTCGGCTCGTCCAGGACGAGCAGTCCGGCCTCGGTGCACAGGGCGCGGGCGATGGCCACCAGGGAGCGTTCGGCCCGGGTCAGCTCGGCGACCGGCGTGTCCGGGGCCAGGTGCGCGGCGACGATGCCCAGGGCTCTCGCGCACTGCCTGCGGGTCCGCCGCCAGGAGACGAGGCCGGCGCGGCGCGGGTATCCGGCGCCCAGGGCGATGTTCTCGGCGACCGTCATCCACTCCACCAGGCCCAGATCCTGGTGGATGAAGGACATGGTGCGCGAGGCGGCCTCGGTGCCGAGCGGGTGCCCGGCGACGGTCACTTCGCCCTCGTCCGCGTGGTGGACTCCCGCGAGCACCTTGATGAGGGTGGACTTTCCGGCGCCGTTGGGGCCGAGCAGGGCCAGGATGCTGCCGGAGCGGATGTCGAGGTCGACCGCGTCCAGGGCGAGGGTGCCGCCGAACCGCTTGCCGAGGCCGCGGATGCGGACGAGGGGCTCTGAAGACCGCATGTCCGTCATGCTAGGGCGTTTCCGGCGCCACGGCGCCCCGTAAGGGGCGCGGGGAACTGCGCGATCAGCCAGGATGCGCCTGCAGTCGAGGTCCCCGGGGTGGTGCTTCGGCTGCAGGCCGGTGGGGGCTGGTCGCGCAGTTCCCCGCGCCCCTACAGGGCGCCGCGTGCGGACGCGTCGTGGCTGGTCGCGCCCACGCGGCGGAGCCGCATATGTCAACAGTCCCGCGCCCCTACAGGGCGCCGTGGCGCCGGACAAACCGTCAGATCGCCGGGATGTCGTCGAAGTCGATCTCGACGGCCTCGGCTCCGGGTGTGCCTGCGGACATCTCCAGCGGGCACTCGGCCCAGATGACCTTGCCGCCCGGGGTGTAGCGGGTGCCCCATGCCTGGGAGAGCTGCGCCACCAGGAACAGGCCGCGGCCGCCCTCGTCGGTGGTGGCGGCGTGCCGCAGGTGCGGGGCGGTGCTGCTGCCGTCGGAGACCTCGCAGGTCAGGGTGCGGTCGTAGAGCAGCCGCACCTGGATGGGGTCGCTGCCGTAGCGGATGGCGTTGGTGACCAGCTCGCTGAGCAGCAGTTCGACGGAGAAGGCGATCTCCTCCAGACCCCATTCGGCCAGCCGGCGGGTGACGGCGGTGCGGACGGAGGAGACCAGCGCCGGGTCGGCGGGCAGGTCCCAGGTGGCGATGCGGTGCGGGTCCAGGACGTGGGTGCGGGCGACGAGCAGGGCGATGTCGTCGCCGGGGTGCTCGGGCATCACGCTCTCGACGACCGCCTGACAGGTTTCGTCGGGCGGGCGGTTGGGGTGTGCCAGGGCCTGGCGCAGTTCCTCCATGGCCATGTCGAAGTCGCGGCCGCGGTCCTCGATGAGCCCGTCGGTGTACAGGACCAGCTGACTGCCCTCGGGGAGGTGGAACTCGGCGGTCTCGAAGGGCAGGCCGCCCAGCCCCAGCGGCGGCCCGGCGGGCAGGTCGGGGAAGACGGCGGTGCCGTCGGGGCGGACCAGCGCGGGCGGGCAGTGCCCGGCCCGGGCCATGGTGCACAGCTGCGTGGTGGGGTCGTAGATGACGTACAGGCAGGTGGCGCCGATGATCCCGGTGATGCCGGCGAAGGGGTCGTCACCGCACTCCTCCCGGTCGAGGCGGCCCACGAGGTTGTCGAGGTGGGTGAGGACCTCGTCCGGGGGCAGATCCAGCTCGGCGAAGTTGCGTGCGGCGGTGCGCAGCCGGCCCATGGTCGCCGCGGCGTGCAGCCCGTGGCCGACGACGTCCCCGACCACGAGGGCGACGCGGGTGCCGGAGAGGGGGATGACGTCGAACCAGTCGCCGCCCACGCCGGACTCGGCGGGCATGTAGCGGTGCGCGATCTCGACGGCGTTCTGCTCGGGGAAGCCCTGCGGCAGCAGGCTGCGCTGCAGGGCCAGCACCATGCTGTGCTCTCGGGTGTAGCGGCGCGCGTTGTCGATGCAGATCGCGGCGCGCGTGGCGAGTTCCTGCGCGAGCGAACGGTCGTCGTCGCCGAAGGGGGAGGGGTCGCGCGAGCGGTAGAAGCTCGCGATGCCGAGGACGTTGCCGCGGGCCAGCAGCGGGACGGCGATGAGGGAATGGACGTTGTGGGCCAGGATGCGCTGGGCGTTCACCCGGTTCTGGGAGATCCAGCCCAGGGCGGTGCGCAGGTCGGGTTCCAGGACGGTCCGCCCGCCGGCCAGGCAGCGCAGCTGCGGGGTGGTCGGCCGGAGGTGGACCTGCTCGCCGACGGGGTAGAAGGGGCAGTCGTCGCGGATGCCGTGGACGACCGTCCGGTGCAGGTCCTTGGTGGGGTCGGCCGGCTCGTCGCCGCGCAGGACGGCCTCGGGAAGGTCGATGGTGACGTAGTCGGCCAGGCGCGGCACGGCCATCTCGGCCAGCTCCTGGGCGGTGCGGGTCACGTCCAGGGTGGTGCCGATGCGGGTGCTGGCCTCCGACAGCAGCTCCAGGCGGCGCCGGGCCGCCACGGCGAACCGTCCCACCCCGGGCTCGCCCACCATCACGAGCCCGCCGGCCGCCCGTCCGGCGGCGGGCGTGCCGGGGACGGGGGCCGGGCCGGGCAGGCGCCCGGGCAGCGGGACGGCATCGGTCAGCGCCTGCTGCGTCACGAGACCGGGCGGCATGGCGGATTCGGCGGTGACGGCGAGACGCTGGTGCTCCGCGGGGAGCACCGCTTCGACGACCACGCCCTCCACCCCGGAGGAGCTGATCACCGGCCGGCTCATCAGCGTGATCCGCCGCCCGCTGGGCAGCGGCACCTCGACGGCGGCCCGCTGCGCCGAGGAGATCAGCTCGGTGGCCTTCTCCTCCAGGACCAGCCGGTCACGCCAGTCCAGCGCGCTGGTGACGAGCCCGCCCGGCTGCTTCTCGTCGGCCGGTACGCTGCGGCTGATGTCGAGGTACGCCTGCAGCAGGGCGCGTTCGCGCGCCGAACTCTGTTCCAGCAGCCGTCGTTCGATGGCCTCGGCCGCCCTGCTGATCACGACGTCCAGCGCCACGTCCGCGTCGGCGCGCGGGTAGCCGAAGCACAGCACCCCCTCGATGCGCCCGCTGAGCGGGTCCCGGATGGGAATCGCCGAACAGGCGTTGGACTGCGAGCGTTCGGCGAAGTGCTCGGCGCCGTAGACGTTGATCAGCCGCCGCTCCGCGAGGGCCAGCCCGATGCCGTTGGTCCCGCCGTACTTCTCGGCGAACACGAAGCCCGGGACGCTCTGGATCGGATCCAGGAGCCTGACCAACGACGGGTCGCCGAACCGGCGTTGGAGCACCGCGCCGCGCCCGTCGGCCAGGGACACGTTCATGTGCGTGCCCGCGAACCTGGCCTGCAGCCGGTCCATCACGGGCCCGGCCGCGAGGACGAGACGGCCGTCCAGGTCGAGGTCCTGGGTGTAGGGAAGCTCGCAGCCGTCCGGGGAGAGCCCCAGCGACCGGCTGCGCTCCCAGGAGCTGAGGATCAGGCTCCGCACGCCTTTCCCGGCCGTCCCGCCGAGAAGGAACCGCTCACGGGCGAGTGCCGGGCCGAGGTCGTCCGCCACGAGCCCCATCCGGATCACTTCCCTCATCCGTACGTGCGGCCATGGCCACTCGTGCGTCGGAGCAGTTGCAGTGATGTTCCATTTTAGAACTTTGTCCATATAGCGGCACCGGTCGCCCACAGGTCACCGCCCGGAACGGCCGGTGACCTGCCCGGATGCTGCCGCCGCCTCACAGCACCGCGACCGGGGCGACGGGCGAGCCCGTGCCGCCGGGGATGTTCAGCGGGGCCACGACCAGCAGGAACGCGTAACGGCCCGCCCCGGCGCAGGCCGCGGAGAGCGCTTCCAGGTCGAGGTTGTCCAACAGCGGGACGCCCATCGCGGTGAGGGCGAGAGCATGCACCGGGGAGTGCACGCCCTCGACCGGCGAAGGCCGTACGTCGCTGTCGCCGTCGCTGCCGAGCAGTGCGACGCCCCGCTCCGCCAGCAGCGGCACCGCGTCCACGTGGAAGCCCGCGCACGCCTCGCCGGGGTCCCAGGCGCCCAGCTCCCGGCGACGGCGGAACCGGCCGACCCGCAGTAGCACCGCATCGCCCTCGCCGGCCGCCACGCCGAGCGCCTCCTCCGCCGCGACGACGTCCGCGGCGTGCACCGCTTGACCGGGCTCCAGCCACGCCGCCCCCAGGACGGCCGGCAGATCGAGCAGTACACCCCTGGCCACCAGGGGCCCGAGCGCCGCGACGTCCCCGAAGCGGGCACCCCCGGCACCGACGAGCTCCCGCGCCGCGCCGCCCCCGTACAGCCGCCCGTGGTAGGCGATATGGGCCGGCGCGTCCAGATGACTGACGGCCTTGCCGTGGTAGTCGACGCCGATGAAGTCCTTGTGGGCGGAAGGCTCGGGAGCCTCGACGTCACCGAGGTCGGACATGAAGTGCAGGGCGGGTTTGGCGTTGTCCGGCCCCGGCACGGTGTCCCACGGCCGCCCCAGCGTCACCACGGTCCCCGACCGCACCAGCGAGGCGGCCTCCCGGACATGCTCGGCGGTCACCCGGTTCCAGGCACCCCGGCCGGCGTCCGCCCAGCGGCCCCACGTCCGGACCGCGTCGAAGAGCACGTCGAACTTCTGGCCGGAGACGGGTGGTCCGTTGCGGGGACCGTCCGGCGGGGGAGCCGGGGTGCCGGCGGGACGGCTGCTGCTCATCTGGTGCTCGGTGTTCCGGGACGGGCGGAGGGGGTTAGGGCCTGTCCGATGCCAGTGTGCCCCCGACCGGCAGGTCCCGGCATCCCGGGCAGGGACGTTACTCCCGGTTGGTCTGGACAAAGCACCTGGTGATGGTGTCAGTTGGTGATCAACAAGGCAGACGGCCCCACCCCCACCCCTCCCAACAGACGGGAATCACACGTGATCAAGAGATTGTGCGGCCTGGCTCTGGCCCTGGCCCTCACCGGAGCCGCAGCCGCGGGCACCGCGCAGGCCGACGCGCGCACCGGCCAGGCCGATCCCGGCAAACGCGTCTACAACGGCATGCAGATCGCCTTCGGCCCGGACGCGCCCAATCTCTTCTGCACCCTCGGCGCCGTGGGCACGGACGACCACCAGCGCAAGATAGCCATCAGCGCGGGCCACTGCCTGGGCGACCCGAGCAAGAAGTACGCGGACCGCGAGATCCCGGAGAACGTCGCCCCCGTCTACCACCGGCAGGACATCGGCTACGGCCCGATCGGCCACGTACGCTACTTCAAGGACCCCGAGGGCTCGCAGACCGGACACCTCACCAAGGACTACATGGTCATCGAGCTGCTCCCGCAGGTGACGCTCTCCTCCCAGGGCCCGTACCTGAAGCAGACCGGCGAGGTGAAGTACCCGCAGGGGCCCGTCAGTCCGAACGCCCTCAAGCCCGCGCTCGACAACGAGCGGCTGCTCACGACCGGCAACAACGAGATCATCACCTCGGGCCAGACAGGCGTCTGGTACGGCACCGTCATGAACAACGACAGGGGCGTCTACCGGGCACCGGCCCTCAACAAGGCGGGCGACTCGGGCGGACCGGTGATCTGGCACGTGCCGGGCACCGACCTCCCGTCCCAGGCCAACAACTTCCAGGCCGTGGGCCCCTGGGCCGGCATCACCAAGGCCATCACCCTCCAGCTGCCCCCCTTCAACTACACCAGCTCGGCGAACATCCTCGCCGACCTGCGCGCCCGCGAGGCCGCCGACCCCGCGCACAACATCTACGGCGCGGGCTTCGAGGTGACGGCCAACCCGTGACGGCTAACCCGTGACGGGCGACCGGCCGGCCCGCGCCTGAACCCTCAGGTACCGCGGCGGAGTTCCGTAACCGCCGGGATCCGCCTGCCCGGACCCCAGCGGCCGTCCACGTCCCCGGAGGTCAGCCGCAGGTGCCGGCCGGGCGGGTGCGGGTGACGAGGTCGGTGGAGCCGGTGGTGGCGTCGATCCACACCACCTGCCTGCCGCCCGCCGCGGCGGGCGCGAACTGCTCACCGCGGTTGCAGGAGACCCGGACCCTGCGCGAGCCGTCCGGAGCGAACTGCCACAGCTTGTCCAGTGAATCGGGTGTCCGCGCGGCGATGGTCACCGCGTCGTCGGAGGCCGTCAGGTCCCCGACCTGCAGCGCGTCCTTGCCCGTTCCGGGGCTGATGTCGACGGCGCCGGTGCCGTCGAGGTTCGCGCGGCGCACCGTGGTCGTGCCGCTCTGCGGGACGGTCGGCACCAGCCAGTACACGTACTTCCCGTTGATGGCGGTCACGGTGACCATCGGCGGTGTACCGAGCTGCTGCATCACCGTCCGCTTGCCGGTCGCGGTGTCCAGGACCTCGGTGTCGTTCTGCCAGCCGTGGGGACCGCGGTGCCAGTGCGCGAAGGCGATCCGGCCGTTGCTCAGGGACGGATAGCCCGTGCCGGCGTCGCTGTTGTACGGGACCGGGGGCACGGTGACCGGACCGGCCCCGTCCATCCGCACGTACATCACGCGCGGTCCGACGCGCTGCCCGTGGGTCGCGAACGTCACGAGCTTCCCCTCGACGTGCAGCGAGGAGACGCGGTACCCGCTGTACAGCTTCTTGATGGGGCCTCCGGCCAGCGGTCGTGCCAGCACGTCGGAGACCTTGCCCCGGTACGTCTGCCACACCACGGTCCTGCCGTCGGTGACCGGATCGACGTGGTAGTGCCCGTCGTTGGGGCTGATCAGCTTCGGTGCACCGGTCCCGTCCAGACGGCCGGCCCAGACCGAGTACGGCTCCGAGCCGTCGTCGTTGGACCTGGCCGCGGCCCACCAGCCGCCGCCCGCTCCCACCGACGAGCGTTCACTGGTCGTGTTGACCTTGGCGGACAGGAGGTCGGAGTCCACGCCCATGGCCAGTTCCCAGCCGGGCACGATGCCGTGGGCGTTGAAGGCGCGCTCGACGGACTTCAGGTCGTCGTCCGGGACCTTGAGGTCCTTGGCGGCGGCGATGACCGCATTGCGGCCCTCGGTGAAGCCGTCGAGGGGCGTCATGTACGCGATGAGCGCCCTGTAGACGATCCTGTCGGCGAGCGTGCGGTCCAGATCCTTGCGGATGTCCCACAACGCACCCGAGAAGATGGTGGAGTTGAGATGGACGCCGCCGTTGTCGTGGCCGATCGCCAGACCGAGGAAGGACTTGGACGTGGTCCTTCCGTCGTTCATGTCGCGGGTGGCGCACTCACGCGGGGATTTGGTCCGGCACAGCGCCTCGCCCAGGAGGCCCGCGTCGGGATCGTCCATCGCGATGCCGTACGTGTCGGTCTTGATGGCTCCGCCGAAGTAGTCGGCGATCGCCTCGTTCATGGCGCCGGACTGGCCCGCGTAGACCAGATTCGCGCTGTTCTCGACGACGCCGTGCGTCATCTCGTGACCGACGACGTCCAGGGCGGCGGAGAACGGACGGTATTCCTTGTCACCGTTTCCGTACACCATCTTCGTGCCGTCCCAGAAGGCATTGACGTACGGCACGTTCTTGCCGACGCCGACCAGGGAGTTGACGGCCATGCCGCGGCCGTCGAGGCTGTTCCGGCCGTGCACCGACTTGTAATAGTCGTAGACCTTGCCCGCGCCCCAGTGCGCGTCCACGGCACCGGCCTCGGTCGCCTCCCGGTCGAAGGCGGGGGTCGGCGAGCCGAACTCCTTGATGCCGTAGGGCCAGGTGCCGGGCACCTGCCAGACGCTCAGCTCCCGTGCGTCCCAGGTCGAGATCAGATTCTTGTCGCTGCCGGCCTCGGCCCGGGTGCGGTCGCGCATCACGTACTGCTTCCGCGCCTCGTCCCGGTCCAGCTGCAGGTCGACGGTCCTGCCGTCGAACTTGACGCCCGATCCCTTCGGCCCGGCGTCCTGCGCCGTGACGGAACGGTGCTCCTGGCCCGCCGAACTCCCGGTCCCGCTCGCCTCGTCGGGAGCCGCGAATGTCTTGATCCCGCTGTACTGGAGAACCGGGTAACCGGACTGCGCCTCGATGTACACCTCGTGCAGGACCGGAGCCCCGGTGGCCGGGTCGGTGCCCCGCACGGTGACGTGCTGGGTGAGCACGCCCTCGCCCTTGGGGAGGACGACCGGTCCGCGCGCGGTGCCGGTCAGCGGCGTGCCGGGCCCGTCCGGCCCGTCACCCTTGCCGTCCCGGCCGGGCTGCCACGGGCCCAGCTGCGCCTGGACCGCGTCGACCGCCCGGTCGACCGCCACCTCCGCGTCGATCCCGGAATCGGTCGCGACCTTCAGCCCGGTGAAATACTTGCCCGAGGTGCCGGTGACGACCCGCTTGCCGTCCTTGTTCTCCATGCGGACGACGTACTGCCCGCCCAGGACGTCCACCCCGCGGTACTTCTGCTGCAGCCGCACGATCTCCGAGCGGCCCGAGACAGTCGTCTGCACGGGTTGCAGATCCCGCTCGGGGTGCGCGATGCGGTAGCGGCTCTGCTTGTCCGCCAGGTGTCCCCGGGCCGCGTCGGCGGCGCTCCCGGCCGCCTTCACCGGCTCCCGGATACCGGTCACCAGCGCGGGCGTTGCCGTGTGCTGTCCCGGTACGACCTCTCCCGGGCCCGACGCCGGTGCCGTCGCCGCGTGGGCGGGCACGGCGGAGACGACGAGTGCGGCGGCGCCGATCAGCGCCGCCGCACCGGATATTCCGCCGCGTGGTCCGGATCCCCCGGACGCTCTTCGTCTTGCCGAACGTGCGCTGGGCCTGTGCACGGTACCCCCTCTGCGAGACGCCGGGCGGAACATGCCCGACAGCCGGAACAATTCCGGGCAGAGCCATGCAAGCGGCGATGCGTCGGCTCATCAATGGGGGAGACGAAAGTGCGTGGGCCGGTTTCGGACGTGTGGGGCACCGCGGTGTCAGGTGTTGAGGCGTCAGGCCGGCAGCACGGCCTCGATGGCGGCGGTGACCTCGGGCGCGTCGGGCTCGGTGCGGGGGCCGAAGCGGGCGGTGACGGTGCCGTCGGGGGCGATGAGGAACTTCTCGAAGTTCCAGCGGATGTCCCCGGTGTGCCCCTCGGCGTCCGGCGTGTCCACGAGCCCGGTGTACAGCCGGTGCCGGTGCTCGCCGTTGACGTCGGTCTTCTCCGTCATCGGGAAGGTGATCCCGTAGGTGGCCGAGCAGAAGGCGGCGATCTCCTCCGCGTTGCCCGGCTCCTGGCCCATGAACTGGTTGCACGGGACGCCCAGGACGGTGAACCCGCGCGGGGCGTAGTGCTCGTGGAGCTTCTCCAGCGCGGCGTACTGCGGGGTCAGCCCGCACCGGGAGGCCACGTTGACGACCAGGACGGCCTTGCCGCGGTACTGGGCGAGGTCTGCCGGGCCGCCCTGGAGGGCGTCGATCTCGACGTCGTAGAGGGACATGTTCGCTCCTTGCTGGTTGCTGGTTGCTGGTTGCTCGTGCCGTCGCCGGCGCAACTCGCCGGACGTACGGGCCCAGTGTGCCTGCCGCGGCGAGCGCGGCGGCCGCCGGGCCCGTCGCGGAGTGTTGACCCGTTGTTGAAGCCCCGCCCCTAGCGTCCTCCGACGAGCCCGGGCACCACTGCCCGGGCGCGATCCGCGAACGATGCAAACGATGCAGAGGACGGGCGTCATGAAGAAACAGCTGAAGAAGTTACACATATGGGGTGCCCTGGCGCTGGCCGCGGCAGCCGTCACCGCCGTGCCGGCGACGGCGCAGGCGGCGGATTCGACGGGCCCGGTCACCGGGATCGGCGGCAAGTGCCTCGACGTCCGCGCCGGCGGGACGAGCAACGGCACCCCGGTGCAGCTGTACGGCTGCAACGGCACCGACTCCCAGAAGTGGACCTTCTCCTACGAGCCCGGCCGGGCCGGCTCGCCGCTCGTCGCGTTGGGCAAGTGTCTGGACGTCGCCTCCAGCGGTACCGCTGACCGCACGCCCGTCCAGCTGTGGGACTGCAACGGCACCGGCGCCCAGACGTGGGTCCGTGTCGAGGGCGGCGCCCTGCTCAACCCCCGGTCCAACAAGTGCCTGGACGTCCCCGGCGGCAGCACGGCCGACGGCACCCGGTTGCAGATCTACTCCTGCAACTACTCGCAGGCCCAGAGATGGGACTTCCCCACCGGGAGCGGGAACGGGAGCGGGAACGACCGTCCGTCGGCCGACGAGCTGAAGAAGCAGGTGCTGCAGCTGGTCAACGACTACCGCGCGCAGAACGGCAAGGCGGCGCTCACCTACGACCCCGCCGTGGAGCACGTCGCGCAGGACGAGGCCGACGAGGAGGCCCGCCGTCAGCAGCAGGGCCACTGGACCTTCGACGGCACCCTCAACGCCCGGCTCCAGCAGTACGGCTTCTCCCACCGACCGGGCGCGACCGGTGAGAACGCCGCCGGCGCCCACGGCTTCTGGACGGACGCCCCGTCCGTCGTGAAGGCGTGGATCGACGACGAGAAGCACCGCAACATCATGCTGGGCGACTACTCGTACACCGGCGTCGGGCTGGTGATCGACGCGAACGGCACCTACTGGTGGGCGCAGGACTTCGTCGGCTGAGCCGTCAGCCCCCGTTCGGGGCCGCGCAGTCCTCGGACGGGGGCCGGCCCGTCGGCCAGGCGAGACCGTCGAAGGCGATGCTCCTGGTGCGCGGGTCGAGCTCGACGATGGCGACGCCCTTGTCGTAGGGGTTGCCGTAGTTGTCCAGGCAGATCCAGCCGCTGGCCCCCTCCACCTTGCCGCTCTTGCCGTGCATCCGGTACCAGGCCTCGGTGACGTCCTGCAGGCTGGGGAGCGGGTTGTCCTTGCCGGTGTTCCTGCGGATGCCGGAGACCGCGGTCCACACGGAGTCGTGGATCATCATCGTCCGGGAGTCGTGCAGGTCGTACCAGCTGCGCGGGCTGATGGGGCCGACGGACTGCCGGCCCCCGGAGCCCTTCGTCGCCGTGGTCATCAGGCTGCTCAGCTCCTGGAAGGTCCGTGACATCTCGCCGGTGGGCGGGTTGCCCCACATATCGGGGTGGGCGAGCGAGGCGTACTTGAGCGTGATGCCGTGGGAGAAGATGGACCAGTCGAAGCCGGGATCCGCGGCGAGCTGCGAGGCGAGCGTGTTGGCGGCGTCCCCGGTGACCACGGTGTAGGCGGTGTCCTTGCCGTCCTTCTTCCGGCAGGCCCGCTTGCCGAGTTCCTGGAGGAAGACGCCCAGCTGCTGGTAACGCCCGGCGAAGTAGATCACCTTGGCGTCCGTCTCGCAGATGCGCAGCACCATCCTGTTGAAGTCCATGGGAAGGCTGTTGCCCGCGCTGAACAACTCGCTCTGGTACGGCGACCCTTTGGTGCGTTCCGCGAAGGCCTCCTTGAGGGTGTCGATGTAGTTGTCGCCCTGGCGCTGGTCCTCCACCAGGAGGGAGTCCGCGGGCTTGGCCCCGTGGTCCTTGTCGAAGTCGGCGATCGCGGCGGCCTCTTCGCGGTTGGTCGCGCCGATCCGCACCAGACCGGGGTAGGCCTTGGGATTCCGCGCGCTGTTGGCGATGCTGTCGGCAGTGATGGTCCCGCCGACCACCGGTATGCCGAGATCCCTGGTGAGGTGTGCGATGGCGTCCCGGAACGGGCTGGTGCTGTTGTCGAAGCCGGTGACGGCGCGCAGGTTGTCCTTCGGGCTGCGGGCCATCCCGCCCAGTTGGTCGGTCACCCGACGCCACTGGGCGCCGTCCCGCCCCGGGTTGGCGAGCACCAGCCGGATGGCCGGCTTCTCGCCGCTGGAGAGGTGGTTGGCCCGGTACTGGGCGAGATAGGCCCCCTGGACCTCTCCCAGGATCCGGCGCTGCTCGACCTCGTTGTCCCCGATCAGTGAAATCATCAGGGCGACCGTGACGTAGGGGGTGTCCTTCTCCCCGACGACCCGGTCATTCTCCTCCTTGACCCGCTGCGACACGTCGGCGAGGAGCGGCGCGAACGCGTAGGCTCCGTCGGTCACTCCGGTGCACTCCTGGCGGGGCCCGCGCTTCTCCACCCCCTGGCCGCACGAGGGGTCGGGCTGCAGGAGCGTCCACCCGGCCCAGCCGCCGAGGCCGGTCAGGACCAGGACGACTGCCAGCGCCACGGCCTTGGTCACCGGGCCCAACCGGCCGAGCATCGTCGGTCTCATACGCCGATCCCTCCCTCAATCGGTAGGTCAGGTGCCTGGACGCCCTCGTCCAGCCGCTTCGGCCACTCCAGGCAGGCCCGGTAGAGCGCATCGTCGTCCTCGACGTGTTCGTACAGCGTCTGCAGCGCCGTCCTGATCTTCTGGACGTGCCCGTCGACGGGAACCGCCAGTGGATCGGACTGCCGCCACAGTGCCTGCACCAGCTTGTTGACCGCCCAGTGCACCGGAACGGCGGCCGGGTCCGCGCATTTGGTGCACCCGCCGTAGTCCACCGGCCGCACCAGGGTGTCGTAGACCCGGGCGGCCTCGTCGGGCGGAACCGGTGCGGCGCAGACGACGTTCACGGTGGAGAGCCAGGCGGCGCACCCGTCCCGGCCGAAGCGCTCGTGCAGGACGCGCACGACCAGGTCCACTTCGCCCAGCGCCAATGAATGGTGCAGGTAGGGCAGTTCCTGCCCGCTGGACTCGGCTCCGCCGTTTCCCGGCGTGTAGCCCGCCCGGAGCCGGCGGTGCATCTGGTACCAGCGTTCCTCCGGTTCCTCGAGACGCAGCCGCATCAGCAGCAGCGCACGCAAGGCGCGATCGACGACGAAGGGGCTCACTCCGTGGACCGCAGGCCAGGGGTGCAGGTTCCAGCGGGAGGCGTCCAGATGGCGCCTGGCCTCGTGCACGCGCTCCCGGGGGCTGTCCCCGAGGGCGTTCTCCTCGCACGGGAACGCGGCCGCGAGGCGCCGTGCGGCGCTCTCGTCCAGTGCGACCGACAGCAGGGGCAGCCGCGCCCGCAACCCGGCCTCGGGAAGCAGCTGTTCGAGCGTGCTGCAGGTGAGGCCCGACGGCGATCCGTCGTGGAAGAGGGCGAGGAACTCGGCGAGGCCGAGGCGCTCGCCGGTCGCGGGGAGCTCGCGGGCCGTGTCGGCCAGGAGCCGGGCGCTGCCCGGCCGGCCGCCGCTGAGCCGTTCGAGGAGGAGCGGGAGGCCTGCGGGGTAGTCGAGCGGGCTGAGCATGCCCATGATCTCGTCCCGTCGGACCGGCGGCAGCCCCAGCCGCAGCAGTGGCGGGTAGGCGACCCGGTTGGACGACGGTCTGCGGCGGCCGGGGTCGACCGGGGTCCCGACCTCGGACAGTTGGGTGAGGGGCCGGGGATCCCCGAGCGACGTCGCCACGACGACCGGGCGTGTGACCGGGTGGCCGGAGCGTCCCAAGCTGTCGTAGGCACTGACGAGTTGGTCGAAGAAGCCGGCCGCGGCAGGGCTGTGGACGTTGTCGAGCAGGATCAGCGGGAGCGGGGTGCGGTTGGCGCGGTGCAGCCGCCCGTAGTCGTCGTCGATGTCGGCCAGGAGCGCCGCGATCAGCTGCTCCTCGGCCTTCCGGCGGCTGTATCCCTTTCTGCGGAAATCGTGCACGAAGGAGAACAGCTTCTGCAGGCTGTCGCCCTGGGCCAAGGGCAGTTGCTCGCCCCACCAGTGCAGCGCACCCCTGTCCGGGCGCGGGGCCAGCAGGAGATCGCCGGCCGTGGTCAGGACGGTGGGGAATATCTCGTCCAGGGGCGCGGGCAGGGCAATGGCGTTGGTGAGGAGCGGGGTGAGGGCATCCAGCCACTTCTTCAGGGATTCCCTGCGTTTCCTGCGATCGGTGTCGCCCGTCGCGACGATTTCCCGGAGGCTGCGTTCCGCCTCCCTGAGCTGGTCCGGGAAGGTGCCTTCGGGCTCCCAGGCGGTGACCACCAGCAGGCCGATGGAGAGCCGGGGAAAGCGCGGCGGCCGGCGGGTGCCGTGCAGCTTCAGTCCGAGCTTGTAGGACAGCAGGTAGAGAACGTTCGTGACCGGCGAGGAGTTCGGGCTGTCCGCCGCCCCGCCCTCCTCGAATCCGGGTGCGGCCAGATCGACGCGTGCAAGGGGCACGCGGTCGTGGTAGCCCTCGTACAGCGCGTTGAGCAGGGCGCTTTTCCCGCTGCCCAGCCCGCCGCAGACCTGCACGATCGGTGCCCGGTCACGGTCCTCGAAGGGGACGCGGCCGCCGCCGGTGCGTTCCAGGCCCACCAGCCGGGGGACCAGTCCGTCGAGCACCGGGCCCTGGCCGTAGAGTCTTTCCCCCATGACTCTCCCCACGCGTCGTTCGAAAGCGTCAGGTAGACGGTGGAGGAAGGATAGGGTCTGGGGTTTCCGGTGTCCGTGGTGTTCCGCAAAGTTGACGGACCGTCATGGAAATGGCGAATTCCGGAGGCGGTGCGTATCGGTGACAGATGGTGCTCGCCCGTCACCCACCGGAATCGGTCTCGCCTTGCAGAGCCGCGCGCGGCTGGCAACGCTGGAAGGACCGGAAGAAAACACGCAGACAACGCAGCCGACGCGGACAACGCAGATGACGCAGCCGTCGCCGGTGGTGGCGAAGCGCGACGATGCGAACGGACGATTCCCATGCGAGCAACGCTGATCTACGGGGCCGGGGACGTGCGCGTCGAGGACGTGCCCGACCCCCGCGTACAGGAGCCCACCGACGCCGTGGTGCGCGTGCTGCGCACGTGCATCTGCGGCAGCGACCTGTGGCCCTACGGGGCGAGACCGGCCACGGAGCAGGGCGAGCGCATCGGCCACGAGTTCCTCGGCGTCGTGCAGGAGACCGGCGCGGACGTGGCCGGGCTGGAGCCCGGGGACGTCGTGGTCGCGCCGTTCGCCTACGCGGACAACACCTGCGCCTACTGCGCCGAAGGCCTGCACACGTCCTGCCCGCGCGGCGGATTCTGGGCGCAGAACGGCGTGGACGGAGGCCAGGGCGAGGCCGTGCGGGTGCCGTGGGCGCAGGGGACCCTGGTGAAGCTCCCCGTCGGCGAGGACTCCCCGCTGCTGCCGTCGCTGCTCACCCTGTCCGACGTGTTCTGCACCGGTCACCACTGCGCGCTGACGGCCCGGGCCGGGCCGCGTACGGCGGTGACGGTGATCGGCGACGGCGCGGTCGGGCTGTCGGCGGTGCTGGCCGCCGGGCGGCTCGGCGCGGAGCGGATCGTGCTGATGGGCCGGCATCTGTCCCGCACCGACCTCGGGCGCGACTTCGGTGCCACCGACGTGGTCCCCGAGCGCGGAGCGGAGGGCGTGGAGCGGGTGCGCGAGCTGACCGGCGGCGAGGGCACGCGGGCGGTGCTGGAGTGCGTCGGCACCGAAGCGGCCCTGGAGACGGCGCTCGGTGTCGTGCGCGACGGGGGAGTGGTGAGCCGGGTCGGCGTACCGCAGTACGAGAAGGGGCCTCTCGGGTTCGACATGTTCGGCCGCAACATCACCCTCACCGGCGGCACCGCACCGGCTCGCGCCTACATCGAGGAACTGCTGCCCGACGTCCTCGACGGCGCGATCGAGCCCGGCCGCGTCTTCGACCGCACGGTCGGTCTGGAGGAAGTGCCGGACGGCTACCGGGCGATGGCCGACCGCACGGCCCTGAAGGTACTCGTCCGGCCCTGACCTGTCCGGCCTTGATATTTTTTCCCGTCGAGTGTTCGCGACCATCGGGAGCAGACGCATGGGAAAGCTGCAGGGAAAGACCGCGGTCATCACCGGCGGCACGTCGGGAATCGGCCTGGCCACGGCAAAGCTCTTCGCCGAAGAGGGTGCCCACGTCTTCGTCATGGGCCGCCGGCAGAAGGAACTCGACGAGGCCGTGAAGGAAATCGGCAGCAATGTCACCGGAGTTCGGGGCGACGTCGCCGAACCGGCCGATCTCGACCGGCTGTACGAGGCAGTGAAGGCCAAGGGGCGCATCGATGTCGTCTTCGCCAATGCCGGCGTCGGCGACCCGGCCCTTCTGGAAGATGTCACCGAAGAACACTTCGACAAGATCTTCGGCGTCAATGTGAAGGGCGCGCTCTTTACGGTGCAGAAGGCTTTGCCGCTCCTGAACGACAGCGCCTCCGTCATCCTCACGGGCTCCGTCGCAGGGAGCAAGGGAACGCCCACGCACTCGGTCTACGGCGCAAGCAAGGCGGCCGTCCGTGATTTCGTGCGGGTGTGGACGGCGGAGCTCAAGGACCGCCGGATCCGCTCCAACGTCCTCAGCCCCGGGCCCGTCGAGACGCCCATGCTCGCGGCGCAGCCGCAGGACGCCGTCGCGCAGCTGGTGGCCGGTATTCCGCTGGGGCGCGCAGGAGAGCCGGAGGAGGTCGCCAAGGCGGCGCTCTTCCTGGCGTCGGACGACTCCAGCTTCATCACCGGCATCGAACTGTTCGTCGACGGCGGCAGGGCCCAGGTCTGAGACGGTGCTCCGGCGTCAAGACGAGACGAACCACTCGTCCGGAAAGGTGATTATTGTGCTCTGATGCCCCATGAGGCGCCGCTGATGCAGCAGTCTCGTCGTCACCGCTGGGCGATCGCCGGCTGCGATCGCCCGCGCGGCAGGCGGAGACGGCTGTGGCGGAGGACGGATGACGGGTATCAGTCGGCGCAGAATCCTGACCGGCGCAGCGGCCGCTGCCCTCGGCGGGGCATCGTTCTCCGCACTGCCGGGGAGCGTGCAGCGGGCGGTGGCGGCGGGCCCTGCCGAGGGCGGATCGCTCAGGGACGTCAGACACGTGGTCCTGCTGATGCAGGAGAACAGGTCGTTCGACCATTACTTCGGCACGCTCAAGGGAGTGCGCGGCTTCGACGACCCCCACGCGCTCAAGCTGTCGAACGGCCGCAACGTCTTCCACCAGCCGGACAGTGCGAACCCCGAGGGGTACCTGCTGCCCTTCCGCCTCGACACGCACAAGACGAACGCCCAGTCCATCCCCTCCACCAGCCATGCCTGGGACGTGCAGCACGAGGCGTGGAACGGCGGCCGGATGGACCGGTGGATGCCCGCGCACCGGCACGCGGACGGCGCGGACGCGCCCTATGTGATGGGCTATCACACCCGCGAGGACATCCCCTTCCAGTTCGCCCTGGCCGAGGCGTTCACCGTCTGCGACAACTACTTCTGCTCGGTCCTGGGCCCCACCTGGCCCAACCGTCTGCACTGGATGTCGGGCACGATCGACCCCGGCGGCACCCGCGGCGGTCCCGTCATCACGAACGACTACCCGCCCACCTTCTACCAGTGGACCACCTACGCCGAGCGCCTGCAGGACGCGGGCTTCAGCTGGCAGGTCTACCAGGGCCGGGACAACGGCTCCTACAACGTGCTGAACGGCTTCAAGCGGTTCCGGGAGGCACAGCCCGGCGACCCCCTGTACGAGCGCGGCATGCGCAGGCTGCCCGAGGGCGCCTTCGAGGAGGACGTCCGCAACGACCGCCTCCCCGCCGTCTCCTGGCTCATCCCCTCCACCGCCGAGTCGGAGCACCCCGACTCCCTGCCGGCGGCGGGCGCCGACTACGTGGCGCAGAAGCTCGAAGTCATCGCCGGCAAGCCGGAAGTCTGGAACAAGACCGTCTTCATCCTCAACTACGACGAGAACGACGGCCTCTTCGACCACGTCCCCCCGCCCGTGCCCCTAGAGGGGACCAAGGACGAATTCGTCTCGGGCCGGCCGGTCGGCGGCGGCTTCCGGGTGCCCTGCCTGATCATCTCGCCCTGGACCGTGGGAGGCTGGGTCGCCCAGGAGGCCTTCGACCACACCTCGTGCCTGCGCTTCCTGGAAAGCTGGACGGCGGCCCACGGCAGGGAGGTGCGCGAGCCCAACATCAGCGCCTGGCGGCGCCGCACGTTCGGCGACCTCACCTCCGCCTTCGGCTTCGCCGCCCCCGCCCGGAAGCCGCCCCGCCTGCCGGCCAACACCCGGGAACAACTGGCGGAGGCGCAACAGGAGGTCGCCTCCCTGCCCAGGCCGGCCTTCCCCACCACGGGCCAGACCCCGCCCCGCCAGGAGCGGGGCTCGCGCAGGCACCGGTGACGAGGGGAGCGGCCAGGCCGTCCCACCCGGCACGTTGATCCCGACGGCGGCCTCAGGCGCCCATCGACGCCAGCTCGATTGCACTGCGGTAGTCGGCGGACGCGGCGACCACGCACGTGCGGTAGGTGCGGTTGCCCCGAACCGCCTGGAAGTAATTGCGCAACTGGAGCGCGTACTTGACGAGATACGAGGGCCCGGGAATGAATCCCGGAGGCTTCGGGACGAGCGCGAACGCCTCGGAGCACGTGAGGATCGCACCGGTGGCCCGGGACAGCACGTCGGCCACGTCGCTGTTCATGTTCCAGCCGTCGGCCAGCTGCTGGTTCCAGATGGCGGCGGCCACGACGCGCAGCTGTGCCTGCTCGTCGGGCGTCGGGTCGTCGGCCGGCGTGACGGCCGACGCGGCCCCGGGTGCGGGCGCGGCAGTGGCCGCCCGGGCCGCTCCCGGTCCGCCGACGGCCAGCACCATGCCGGCCAGGGTCGCGGCAGTCGCCGACAAGAGTCGTTGTCTCATTCCTGCCCCCTGTCATCGGGCGCGGCCGCCCGGCCGCGCCCGTCGAGGCTGGCACGGCCGTCTCCGCCGTGTCCATGCGCGGGCGCAGGCCGGCCTCAGCCCTCCAGGTGCCCCAGCACCGAGCGCATCGCGTGCTCCACCGCGTGCCGTGACTGTTCGGTGTGGTCGACTATCTCGAAACCGTGGTGCCCGTCCGGCACGTCGACCACCTCGACGTCGGCCCCGCAGTCCCCGGCGGCGGACAGGAACTCCTCCACCTTCGCCGCGAACTCCGCGTTCTCCAGCCCCACTCGGGTCAGCACGACGGGAAGCCGTCCGGCGTTGCGCACCTCGGCCGCAGGGTGGAAGCGGGAGTCCGTGAGCCCCCAGCCCGACGGCGGGGCGAGCAGGGGATAGGTCGTCGCCACGCACCGCAGCCACGGCGGGGGTGCGGCGAGCCACTCCGCCGACAGCAGGGCACCGCCGGAGAAGAACCACAGCGCGACGCGGTCCGCGTCGACGCGCGGATCGGCCCGCACGAGGTCCACCGCCGCGGCGACGTCCTCGGCGGCACGCGCGTAGTCGGTGATGTCGTGCAGCCGGTGCTCCACCACGGCGCCGACCGCCCCCAGTTGCGCCGCGTACCGGCCGTAACCGACGTAGAGCGGCCAGTCGCGCGGCGTCGGCCGCACCTGTGCGGGAACCGGGCCGCCGTGGACGAACACCACGGCCGGACGGGGGTGTTCCGCATCCGGCAGGTGGAGATCGACGCGGCCTGTGCGCTCCCGGGGCCGTTCGGGCAGGTCCATGAGGAAGGGCCTGAGGTGTGCGGGCTGTTCGGGCGTCGTCGTGGCCAGCCGGTGTCCCTCCCCTGCGGCGGCCCGCAGGAGCACGCCGGCCAGTTCGCCGGGGGCGGAGAGCATCGGCCAGTGCCCGGTGCCGAGTTCGAGGAAGCCCACCCGGCGGTCGAGGAGCGCGCGGAACTTCGGGTCCCCGAGCCGCACCTGCGTCTCGACCATGGCGATGCTCGCCCCGTTGGCGGTGCACAGGACACCGGTCGTCGGCAGGCCGACGGCGGTCCCCGACAGCCGGAGCGGCTGGGTGAGCGTGCGCACCGGCTGCGGTGCGGCCAGGCGGCTCAGGCGCGCCAGCGCGGCCCCGGGCACGTCCGCGATGCTGCCCCACCGCTGCCAGTCGTCGTGCGACGGCGGCGGTACCGGCCGGTCGTCCCCGGGCGACCGGGCCGGCAGCGCGTCGCGGATCGCCTGGTCGGGCACGAGGTGGACGGCCGGTACGCCGTCCTGCGGCATCCCCGCGTCCAGGTAGACGATCCGGGCGACCCGCTCCGGGCGCCGCTCGGCGGCGCCGAGCACCGGGTGGATGCCGTAGCCGTGGCCGACCAGCACCAGATCCGGCGCCTCCGTGTGGTCGATCAGCTGCACCACATCCTCGATGTGCGTCTCCAAGTCCGTGTCGGGACGGGCCAGATGACGGCGGTCGCCCATGCCCGTGAGCGTGGCCGGATGCACCTCGGCCCCCGACTCCCGCAGCCGGGCGGCCGTTTCCCGCCAGATCCAGCCGCCGGTGCAGATCTCCGACACCAGCACGAATGCCGTCATGGGCCTCTCCTCGTTCGCTCGGGTCCGCACGACCGGCCCGCCGGGCCGTCCGCGCTCCCGTGCACGGTAGGAGTTCCCCCTGGGGGAGATTCAAGGTGCTGCGGGGCGGGTGGGCATCACCTGACGGTTGCTCACATCCGGTGCCTGTGGTCCGGAGCGTTCTAGGGCGTGTCCGGCGGATCTTCGCTCGTGGGTGCGGTGCGCCCCGTCAGGGGCGCGGGGAACTGCGCGACAAGCCACCGACGGCCTGCAGCCGACGCATTGCCCCTGGGGTCCGGGGCGA
>NZ_JBSFWU010000099.1:0-28322 GCF_053594995.1 Streptomyces sp. NPDC002536 | reverse complement strand
TGCCGTCCTTCTTCGTCGCCCATGCCCCGCCCTCCACCGGATGCCGGACGAGGGGATGCGGGTGACGCCCCTGTGCGAGGTCGCCTTCGGTGAACCGCCGGGCCGGGCGGCGGCGGGGCGGGATGCGTCCCGACTCCCGGCGGAGCCGCACCGCACAGCGGATCCGGCGGCGGGGAGCGGCTCCGGTTCGTGGGGGCCGCGACGCGGCGGATCGCGCGCGGGATCGATCTCGACGAGATCGTCCTCGGGCTGTGCCGCGCCACCGTGCCCACCTTCGCCGACGCGATCCTCGTCTACCTGCGCGACCCGCTGCCCGTCGGCGACGAACGGCCCGTCGGCCCCGTCGTGCTGCGGCTGCGCCGCACCGACCGGCTGCCGGAGTACGTGCGGACGGACGGCGAGGAGACCGGCGGCCCTTCGGGCGAACAGCCCGATCCGGGGCCGGCGCTCGCCGAGACCGCGGCCGAGCGCTGCGAGGTGCGGATAGGCGGGCCGCTCGCGGAAGTGCTGCGCGGGGTCAGACCCGTCTTCGGGGACTCGCCGGCCGCGCGGGCGGCCCTGCCCGAGCTGCTCGGCGAGGGGCGGCAGGTACCGGAGGCGCACCGCACGGTCCTCGCGCCGCTGCGCGGGCGGCGCAGAGTGATCGGCGCAGCCGTGTTCGTCCGCCGTGCCGACCGGACCCCGTTCGAGAGCGACGATCTGCTCGTCGCCGCCCAACTGGCCACCCACACCGCCCTCGGCGTGGACAAGGCCGTGCTCTACGGCCGCGAGGTCTACATCGCCGACGAGCTGCAGCGCACCATGCTGCCCGACTCCCTCCCCCAGCCCACGGGCGTCCGGCTGGCCAGCCGCTACCTGCCGGCCGCCGAGACCGCCCGGGTCGGCGGCGACTGGTACGACGCGATCCCGCTGCCGGGCAACCGGGTCGCCCTGGTGGTCGGCGACGTCATGGGGCACTCCATGACCTCCGCCGCGATCATGGGCCAGCTGCGCACCACCGCACAGACCCTGGCCGGCCTGGACCTGCCGCCGCAGGAGGTGCTGCACCACCTCGACGAGCAGGCGCAGCGCCTCGGCAGCGACCGCATGGCCACCTGCCTCTACGCGGTCTACGACCCGGTCGCGCACCGCATCGTCATCGCCAACGCCGGCCATCCGCCGCCGATCATGCTGCATCGCGGCGGCCGTGCCGAGGTGCTGCGCGTCCCGCCGGGCGCGCCCATCGGCGTGGGCGGCGTGGACTTCGAGGCGGTGGAGCTGGACGCGCCGGCCGGTGCGACCCTCCTCCTCTACACCGACGGCCTGGTCGAGTCCCGGATCCGGGACGTGTGGACCGGCATCGAGCAGCTCCGCGAGCGGCTGATCGACACCGCCCGGCTCACCGGCCCCAACCCGCCGCCCCTGGAGCCGCTGTGCGACGAGGTGCTCGGCATGCTCGGCCCGGGCGACCGGGACGACGACATCGCCCTGCTCGCCGCCCGCTTCGAGGGCATCGCACCCAGCGACGTCGCGTACTGGTTCCTCGACCCGCGCCCGCAGACCGCCCGCCAGGCCCGCCGCCTGGCCCGCCGGGCGCTCACCCGCTGGGGCCTGGAGGAGCTCACGGACAGCGTGGAACTGCTGGTCAGCGAGGTGATCACCAATGCGGTGCGGTACGCGGAGCGCCCGATAACACTGCGCCTGCTGCGGACGGACGTGCTGCGCTGCGAGGTCGGCGACGACGTGCCGCAGCTGCCGCGGCTGCGCCGGGCCCGGCCCTCGGACGAGGGCGGGCGCGGGCTGTACCTGGTGAACAGGCTGGCCAGGCGGTGGGGGGCGACCCGGCTGAGCACGGGCAAGGTGGTGTGGTTCGAGCTGGCGCTGCCGACTCACGTGCACTGAGATCCGCGCCGAAACCTGCTGCGCCTTCCGTTCCCTCGTACGAGGTGAAATTCTGGACAGTGTCCAGCCCCCTGTTGCCGACACTCTGTCGGCGGGGTTCACTGGCTCGGGTGGAGGGCGGCATCACGACGTCCTCACCCAACCCGTTCCGGGAGGCGTCTCCAGACATGACCGACTCGGCGCAGAGCACTCCGTACACCACGAACAACGCCGGTGTCCCGGTGGAAAGCGACGAGCACTCGCTCACCATCGGCGACACGGGCCCCATCCTGCTTCAGGATCACTACTTGATCGAGAAGATGGCCCAGTTCAACCGTGAACGGGTCCCCGAACGGGTGGTGCACGCCAAGGGCAGCGGCGCGTACGGCACCTTCCAGGTGACCAACGACGTCAGCCAGTTCACCAAGGCCGACCTCTTCCAGCCCGGCCGGCGCACGGAGATGCTGGCCCGCTTCTCCACGGTGGCCGGCGAGCAGGGCTCCCCGGACACCTGGCGCGACCCCCGCGGCTTCGCCCTCAAGTTCTACACGCAGCACGGCAACTACGACCTTGTAGGCAACAACACCCCGATCTTCTTCGTCCGCGACCCGCAGAAGTTCCAGGACTTCATCCGCTCGCAGAAGCGCCGCCCCGACAACGGCCTGCGCGACAACGACATGCAGTGGGACTTCTGGACGCTCTCCCCCGAGACCGCCCACATGGTCACCTGGCTGATGGGCGACCGCGGCATCCCGAAGAGCTGGCGCCACATGAACGGCTACGGCTCGCACACCTATATGTGGGTCAACGGCGCCGGCGAGAAGTTCTGGATCAAGTACCACATCAAGACCGACCAGGGCATCGACTTCCTCACCCAGGCCGACGCCGACCGCATCGCCGGCGAGGACGGCGACTACCACCGCCGCGACCTGTCCCAGGCGATCGCGAGCGGCAACGCCCCGTCGTGGACGATGTACGTCCAGGTCATGCCCTTCGCCGACGCCCCGGACTACCAGTTCAACCCCTTCGACCTCACCAAGGTGTGGCCGCACGGCGACTACCCCCTGATCGAGGTCGGCCGCATGACCCTCGACCGCAACCCCGAGGACTTCTTCGTCCACATCGAGCAAGCAGCCTTCGAACCGTCCAACCTCGTCCCCGGCATCGGCCCCTCGCCGGACAAGATGCTGCTGGGCCGGCTCTTCTCCTACCCGGACACCCACCGGTACCGGATCGGCCCCAACTACGCCCAGCTGCCGCCCAACCGGGCGCACTCGACGGTCAACTCCTACGCCAAGGACGGCCCGATGCGCTACGAGCCGGCCAACACGGGCCGCCCGTACGCCCCCAACTCCTACGGCGGCCCGGCCGCCGACACCGCCCGCTTCGGCGAAATCGCGGGCTGGGAGGCCTCCGGCGAGATGGTGCGCGAGGCGTACAAGCTCCACCGCGAGGACGACGACTGGGGCCAGGCGGGCACGATGGTCCGCAAGGTCCTGGACGACGCGGCCCGCGAACGCCTGGTCTCCAACGTCGCCGGCCACCTCAAGGGCGGCGTCACCCCGCCGGTCCTGGAGCGCGCGCTGCAGTACTGGCGCAACATCGACAAGAAGCTGGGCGACCAGATCGCGACGCGGGTCAACGGGGCCTGACCGCCGGTCCGTACAACGGCGACGGCCGCCGCCCTCCCCTTCGGGAGGACGGCGGCCGTCGCCGTTGTGCGTGCTGCGGTGCCTCAGCCGTTCCGGTTGGGCTTGTTGCCCGTGTCGCCGGTGTCACCGCCGGCCGGCGTCGTCGGGTTCACCGGGGACGGCGGCGGGGACGGCGGGACGGGCGGGGTGTGGCGCGAGGGGTTCGGGCCCGGCTCCTGCGACTGGGAGTGCGAGGGAGACGGGGTCTGGCCGCTCGGCGACGGCTTCGTCGACGGGGCGCGGGACGGGCCCACGGACGGGCTCGGCACCACGGACGGGGCCGGGGGCGCCACCGGGGCGGACGGCTCGTCGGTCTCCAGGTCGAACTTGGCGTCGGAGTCGTCGTCGAACGCGCTCGAGTTGTACGCGGCCCAGATCTTGGCCGGGTACGCACCACCGTTCACACGGCCACCGCCACCGGTGCCCTGGAGGGTGACCTGCTTGCCGCCCGCACCCTCACCGAACATGCCGACCGAGGTGATGAGGTCCGGTGTGTAACCGGTGAACCAGGCCGACTTGTTGTCGTCGGAGGTGCCGGTCTTGCCCGCCACCTGGTACTGGGAGCTCTGCACCGCGATACCGGTGCCTCCCTCGCCTTCGATCACGCCCTGCAGGACGTGGGTGAGGCCGTCGGCAGTGTTGCGGTCGAGGACACGCTCCTTGCCCGCCGCGTCGGGGAGCTTGAACTCCTGGCCGCCGCGGGAGGCCGACTTGATGATGCTCGGCGTGATCTTCATACCGTGGTTGTCGAGCGTCGCATAGGCGCCCGCCATGTCCATCGGGCTCGCGCCCATGGAGCCCAGCGCCATGGACGGGTTGGCGTCGAAGCCGACGCCGTCACCCTTCATGCCCATGTCGACGGCGGTCTTCTTGACCTTGTCCAGGCCCACGTCGACGGCCATCTGCGCGAAGACGGTGTTGACCGAGCGGTTCATCGCCTCCTGGACGGAGACCGCCGGGTTGGAGTACTGGTCCTCGTTCTCCGGACCGTAGCCGTCACCGCCCGGACCCACGACCGTCCGCTTGTTGGTGCCGTCGTAGATCGTGGCCGGCGTGATCTTCTTGCCGTCCTGCGTCGTCGACCCGTGCTCCAGGGCCGAGGCCAGGATCAGCGGCTTGAAGGTGGACGCCGGCTGGAAGTCCCGGCGCGTGGCGTTGCTGATCTGGTGCTGCACGAAGTCCTGACCGCCGTACAGAGCAACGATCTTGCCGGTCTTGCGGTCCACGGACACCGAGCCGACCTGGGCATGGCCGTCGACCTCGCGGGCCTTGGGGTCCAGGTCGTCCAGAAGCTTGTCCTTGACGGCCTTCTCCAGCTCCGCCTGCTTCTTCGGGTCGATGCTGAGCGTGACCGTCCAGCCGCCCGCGGCGAAGTCCTGCTCGGCGTCCTTCTGGCTGCGGCCTTCCTTGACCAGGTCGCGGATGATCTCCTGCTTGGCCGCCTCGACCAGGTAGCCGTTCTGGCCCTTGAGACCCTCGGAGGCCTTGGGGGTGCCCGGCTGCTCGAACTGCATCTTGGCGCGGTCGGCGGCGGACAGCCACTTCTGCTCGACCATTTTGTCGAGCACGTAGTTCCAGCGGGCCGTGGCGTTGCGCTTGCCGGCGTCGGTGGCCTGCGCCCAGTCGTACTGGCTCGGCGCCTGGAGCAGGGCGGCGAGGTACGCGCCCTCCTGCAGGTTCAGCTTGTCGACGTCCTTGTTGTAGTACGCACGCGAGGCGGCCTGGATGCCGTAGGCGCCGCGGCCGTAGTAGCTGGTGTTGAGGTAGCCCTCAAGGATCTGGTCCTTGCTGAACTTGTCCTGGACCTTGAGGGAGATGAACATCTCCTTCACCTTGCGGGTGACGGTCTGCCGCTGGTCCAGGTAGTAGTTCTTGACGTACTGCTGGGTGATCGTCGAACCACCCTGCTTGCCGCGGCCCATCAGCGTGTTGACGATGCCGCGCGCCGTGCCCTGGATGTCGACTCCGGGGTCGGTGTAGAAGTTCTTGTTCTCGGCGGCGACGACAGCCTGCTGAATGTTCTTGGGGATCTTCGAGAGCGGGACTTCCTCGCGGTTGACCTCGCCGATCCGTGCGATCGTCTTGCCGTCGCTCGACTTGTAGATGTTGCTCTGCAGCTTGGCCGCCGCATTGCCGTTACCGGGCACGTCCACATAGAGGTAGAGCGCCACGAAGGAGCCCACACCGAGGGCTATCAGTGCTCCGACGTAGGCGAGCAGCATCTTCCAGGTGAAGAAGCGGCGTATGCCCGTCTTCCTGGGCTTCCCGCCACCCCTGCCGGGGCGACTGCCCTTCTTCTGCGCGCGTCGCGCGTCCGCTCGGCCCATCTCTCCCGTCGCTCCAGTCCGTCCGCCCCCAACCCAGCTCATGAAGCTAACACCGCATCTGCCACCAAACGCCCATCCGTCATGGCAATGACGGACGTGACATATAGCACCCCGGGCGGCGGAACCCGGAACGGCGTACTAGCGGCAAACCGTACAGGGCCTTAATGTGCTATCACTTTGCTAGACACCTGGAGAGCGTGCGGCCGACCACCGCACGCCGACGAAGCGGGGGTACGTCCATGTCGGACACCACGGCAAAGATCAACATCAAGGAAGTTCCGGCCCGGGACATCGGGGGCGGTCTCGCCCTGCTGCTGGGACTGTTCGGGCTGCTCCTCGGCGTGGGCGGCGTCATCGTCGGCGCGGGCTTCGGCGCCGACGGGAACAAGGGGGCCGCGGCCGCGTTCATCGTCTGCGGCATCGTCGTCGGCCTGGCCGCGATCATCGCGATGTCCGGGCTGAACACCGTCGCCCCGGGCGAGGCCCGCGTCGTCCAGCTCTTCGGCCGCTACCGGGGCACCATCCGCACCGAAGGCCTGCGCTGGGTGAACCCGTTCACCAGCCGCTCGAAGATCTCCACCCGGGTGCGCAACCACGAGACGGCCGTACTGAAGGTGAACGACGCCTACGGCAACCCGATCGAGCTCGCGGCGGTCGTCGTCTGGCAGGTCGAGGACACCGCGCAGGCCGTGTTCGCGGTGGACGACTTCCAGGAGTTCGTCTCCGTCCAGACCGAGGCCGCCGTGCGGCACATCGCCATCGAGTACCCCTATGACGCGCACGAGGAGGACGCGCTCTCGCTGCGCGGCAACGCCGAGGAAATCACCGAGAAGCTCGCGGTCGAGCTGTACGCCCGCGTCGAGACCGCCGGCGTCCACATCATCGAGTCCCGCTTCACGCACCTCGCCTACGCCCCCGAGATCGCCTCGGCGATGCTCCAGCGCCAGCAGGCGGGCGCGATCGTCGCCGCCCGCCAGCAGATCGTCGAGGGCGCGGTCGGCATGGTCGAGCAGGCGCTGGCCCGGATCAGCGAGCAGGGCATCGTCGAGCTGGACGAGGAACGGAAGGCGGCCATGGTCAGCAACCTGATGGTGGTGCTGTGCGGCGACCGGGCCGCACAGCCCGTCCTCAACACCGGCACGCTCTACCAGTGACGGAGGAGCAGCCCGGATCCGGGAAGCCGCGGCAGCGCAAGCAGGTGCTGCTGCGGCTCGACCCTGCGGTCCACGATGCGTTGGCCCGGTGGGCCGGTGAGGAACTGCGCAGCGCCAACGCGCAGATCGAGTTCTTGTTGCGCAAGGCCTTGGCCGAGGCCGGGCGGCTCCCCAAGGAAGCCGGTGCGATGCGCAAGCGCGGGCGGCCGCCCAAGTCGGCCGACGGTACCTAGGTCTTGGGTTGCTCGCGCCGTTCCCCGCGCCCCTATCGGGCGCTATACACCCCATGTATACACGCCATGTACTGTGTCCCACATGTCCATAGGTCACACCCTCCTCGCCCTCCTGGAGTCCGGCCCGCGGCACGGTTACGACCTCAAGCGGACCTTCGACGAGCACTTCGGCCACGACCGGCCGCTGCACTACGGGCAGGTCTACGCGACCATGTCCCGGCTGCTGAAGAACGGTCTCGTCGAGGTCGACGGCATCGAGCACGGCGGAGGGCCGGACCGCAAGCGCTACGCGATCACCGACGCCGGCATCACCGACGTCGCCCAGTGGCTGGCGCAGCCGGAGAAGCCCGAGCCCTACCTCCAGTCGACCCTCTACACCAAGGTCGTCCTCGCCCTGCTCACCGGCCGCGACGCCGGCGACCTGCTGGACGCCCAGCGCTCGGAGCACCTGCGCCTCATGCGCGACCTCACCCAGCGCAAGCGCGACGGCGACCTCGCCGACCAGCTCATCTGCGACCACGCGCTCTTCCATCTCGAAGCCGACCTGCGATGGCTGGAACTGACCGCGGCCCGGCTCGACCAGCTCGCGAAGGCGGTGCGCGCATGACCCCCGACGGCTCCCTGATATCCGCCGCCGGCCTGCGCAAGGCCTACGGACCCACCACCGCCCTGGACGGTGCGGACTTCTCCATCCACGCCGGCGAGGTCGTCGCCGTCATGGGCCCCTCCGGCTCCGGCAAGTCCACCCTCCTGCACTGCCTGGCCGGCATCGTGCGCCCCGACGCGGGCACCGTCCACTACGACGGGCGCGACCTGGCCGCCATGTCCGACGGCGAGCGCAGCGCCCTGCGCCGCCGCGAGTTCGGCTTCGTCTTCCAGTTCGGCCAGCTCGTCCCCGAGCTGACCTGCCTGGAGAACGCCGCCCTGCCGCTGCGCCTGACCGGCCACAAGCGCAAGGACGCCGAGGCCCGCGCCCTGCGGTGGCTGGAGCGCCTGGAGGTCGCCGACGTGCGCCACCACCGCCCCGGCCAGGTCTCCGGCGGCCAGGGCCAGCGCGTCGCGGTCGCCCGTGCGCTGGTCGGCGAGCCCCGCGTCGTCTTCGCCGACGAACCCACGGGCGCGCTCGACTCCCTCAACGGCGAGCGCGTCATGCAGCTGCTCACCGACTCCGCCCGCGAGACGCATGCCGCCGTCGTCCTCGTCACCCACGAGGCGCGCGTGGCCGCGTACTCCGACCGCGAGGTCGTCGTCCGTGACGGCACCGCACGCGACATGGCGGGGATGTATGACGCCGCCTGACCACAAGCCCGAGCGTCACGAGCCCGAGCGTCCCTCCGGGCCGACCGGCGTGGCGGCCTGGGCCCGCGACCTGGCCATGGGCATCCGGTTCGCCGTCACCGGCGGCCGCGAGGCCTGGCTGCGCACCGCGCTGACCGCGGTCGGCGTGGGGCTCGGCGTGGCCCTGCTGATGATCGCGGCGTCCGTGCCGCACATGATGTCCGAGCGCCACCAGCGCAGCGCCGCCCGCGCGGTCGACAGCCCCTCGGTGTTCTTCGACAACCGGCCCGCGCACGAACTGAAGCCCGGCAGCGGCACGTTCCTCTACAAGACCGCGGGCACCGACTACCACGACAAGCCCGTCCAGGGTGCGGTGCTGCAGGCCGACGGGCCCGAGGCCCCTGCCCCTCCGGGTGTGAAGGCCATGCCCCGGCCCGGCGAGATGGTGGTCTCCCCCGCGCTCGACGAGCTGTTGCGCTCGGACGACGGGAAGCTGCTGCGCGAGCGGTTCGAGGGCTACCGGACCGTCGGCACCATCGCCCCCTCGGGACTCATCGGCCCCAGCGAGCTCTTCTACTACGCGGGCAGCGACAAGCTGGCGCCGGGCCACGGGACCACTCGCGTCGACAGCTACGGCTACGAGGAACCGGACATCCCTCTGGACGCCGCGATCGTCCTGCTCGTGATCGTCGTGTGTGTCGTGCTGCTCATGCCGATCGGCGTCTTCATCGTCACCGCCGTGCGCTTCGGCGGCGAGCGGCGCGATCAACGGCTCGCCGCGCTGCGGCTCGTGGGCGCCGACGCGCGGATGACCCGGCGCGTCGCGGCGGGCGAGGCACTGGCCGGCGCGCTGTTCGGGCTGTCGGTCGGTGCCGGACTCTTCCTGTTCCTGCGGGAGTTCGCGACGTACCTCACGATCCGGGACAGCAGCGTCTTCCCCTCCGACATCGTCCCCGAGCCCTGGATCGCGGCGACGATCGCCGTGGCCGTGCCCGTGTGCGCCGTGGTCGTCACGCTGGTCACGCTGCGCCGCGTCGCCATCGAGCCGCTGGGCATCGTGCGCAACACGGCCGCCCGGCGCCGCCGACTGTGGTGGCGGCTGCTGATCCCCGCGGCGGGCGTCGCCCTGCTGCTGCCGCTGTTCCGCAAGGCCTCCGGCTATGCGGAGCACTCGGTACCGCTCGACACGTACCAGATCGCCGCCGGTGCGGCCCTGCTGCTGATCGGTGTGACGACGCTGCTGCCCTGGGTGGTGGAGATCTGCGTGTCCCGCTTCCGCGGCGGCCCGCTGCCCTGGCAACTGGCCTCCCGGCAGCTGCAGTTCAACAGCGGCCCGGCGGCGCGTGCAGTCAGCGGCATCACGGTGGCCGTGGCCGGGGCGATCGCGGTGCAGATGCTCTTCGCCGGAGTGCAGAACGACTACCTGAAGTCCGACGGCCACGATCCGGGCAACTTCCAGATACGGGCCTCGTACCGCCCCGGCACGGCCGAGGAGACCAGCGCCTGGACCGAACGGTTCCGCGCCACCAAGGGCGTGGAGGCGGTGAGCGGTTACGTGGAGCGCTACGCCGAGAAGCCGGGCGACACCAACGCGGTCACCTCGATCCATGTCGGGGACTGCGCCACGCTGCAGCGGATGGCGCACATCGACTCCTGCCGCGACGGCGACGTCTTCGTGGCCCAGGAGCCGGGCGGCAACGTCGACACGGAGCACCGCTTCGCGCCCGGCACCCGGCTGACGACGAAGGAGTGGAGCGCCCCGTCCGGGCAGAAGGCGCGCCAGTACGACTGGACGGTCCCCGCCTCGGCCCGTGTGGTGACGACGCGGCCGGATCCGGCCGGCGATCATCCCTTCGGCATCCTGGCCACGCCCTCGGCCATCGACGTCGCGAAGATCCCGGATGCGACGACGACGTTCGTGGCGCAGGTGAAGAAGGGCGACCTGGACGCGATCGAGCAGTTCCGCAACACGGCGGCCCACATCGACCCGTCGATGCGGGTGTGGCGCATGGGCGGCGTGGTGAAGGACAACCACTACGCGACGGTCGAGAAGGGCCTGCTCATCGGCGCGGTGGCGACGCTCGCCCTGATCGCGGCCAGCATGGCCGTGACGACGGCCGAGCAACTGCGTGAGCGCAAGCGGCTGTTGTCGGTGCTCGTCGCGTTCGGCACGCGGCGCTCGACGCTGGGCTGGTCGGTGCTGTGGCAGACGGTCGTGCCGGTGGTACTCGGCATGGTTCTGGCGGTGGCCGGCGGGCTCGGCATGGGCTGGGCCATGCTGCGCCTGCTGCACAAGAGCGTCCAGGACTGGTGGTCCTTCGCACCGGTGGCCGGCACGGGGGCGGCGGTGATCCTGGCGGTGACGGTGCTGGGGCTGGTACCGCTGTGGCGCATGATGCGGGCGGACGGCTTGCGGTCGGAGTGAGCCGGGAGGGTGGGGCCCCGGCCCCACCCTTGCAGCCCGCCCGGTCACCCCACGATCCGCACCGGCAACGCCGCGAGCGCCTCCCGCAACGCACTCGCAAACTCCTCGAACTCCGCCTGCCGCGCCGCCCCCACCCGCATCGCCAACGCAATCCGCCGCGACGGCGCCGGGTCCGCGAAGCAGCCCGTCGCCAGCTGGTCGTTGCGTCCCGTCTCCACGCGGAGCGCCGTCCGCGGCAGCAGCGTCGTCCCGAGGCCCCCGCCCACCAACTGCACCAGCGTCGACAGCCCGGCGGCACTGGTCGTGGCCAGTGCACCCTCCGTCCGGCCCGCCTCCCGGCACACGTCGAGCGCCTGGTCGCGCAGACAGTGCCCCTCGTCCAGGAGCAGCAGGTCCAGCTCGCGCAGGGCACTGCGCGGGATGTCCTCGCGCCCGGCCAGCCAGTGGTCGTTCGGCATGACGAGCACGAAGTCCTCGTCGAAGAGGGGGAGTTCGACGACGCCCGGCGCACCCAGCGGGACCGCGAGCAGCAGCAGGTCCAGCCGGCCCTGTGTCAGGCCGTCCAGCAGCGACGCCGTCTGCTCCTCGTGGACCTGGAGGTCGAGGTCGGGGTAGCGGTCGTGCACCAGCCGCAGCACCGTCGGCAGCAGGTACGGCGCCACCGTCGGGATCACCCCGAGCCGCAGCACGCCCGTGAAGGGCGCCCGCGCCGCGTCCGCCTCCTCCATGAACGAGCCCACCGCGTCGAGGACCGTGCGCGCCCGCGCCGCCAGCCGCTCACCCGCGGGACTGAGCAGCACCTTCCTCGTCGTACGCTCGAGAAGCTGAATCCCCAGGGATTCCTCCAGCGCCGAGACCGCCCCCGAGAGCGCCGGCTGGCTCATGCCGATCGCCGTCGCCGCATCGCGGAAGTGCAGGTGCTCGGCGACCGCGACGAACGCCCGCAGCTGCGCCAGGCTCGGCTGCCGGGGGCGCGCCGGAGCGACCTTCGCCTGCCCGGCACCTATGTCCACCACCACTGATAACCGCCTCCGATCAACACGACCCAGTCTAGCTATTTCCGCTATCAATGCCTCCTGTGGCACTGTGGGAGCCGTCCAACCCGCAGGAAACTTCTCACCCAGGGGTTTCCTCCGCTGCAAGGAGAGCGCGTGCTCACTGTCGGTGACAAGTTCCCCGAGTTCGACCTGACCGCCTGCGTCTCGCTCGAGAGCGGCAAGGAGTTCGAGCAGATCGACCACAAGTCCCACGAGGGCAAGTGGAAGGTCGTCTTCTTCTGGCCGAAGGACTTCACCTTCGTGTGCCCGACCGAGATCGCCGCGTTCGGCCAGCTGAACGACGAGTTCGCCGACCGTGACGCCCAGATCCTCGGTGTCTCCGGCGACTCCGAGTTCGTCCACCACGCCTGGCGCAAGGACCACAAGGACCTGCGCGACCTGCCCTTCCCGATGCTGGCCGACGCCAAGCACGAGCTGATGCAGGCCTGCGGCGTCGAGGGTGAGGACGGCTACGCCCAGCGCGCCGTCTTCGTCGTGGACCCCAACAACGAGATCCAGTTCGTCATGGTGACCGCCGGCTCCGTCGGCCGTAACCCCAAGGAGGTCCTGCGGGTCCTCGACGCGCTGCAGACGGACGAGCTGTGCCCCTGCAACTGGAGCAAGGGCGAGGAGACCCTCGACGCCGCCTCCCTGCTCGCGGGCTGATCGCCATGGCGCTCGACGAGCTGAAGTCCGCCGTTCCGGACTACGCCAAGGACCTGAAGCTGAACCTCGGCTCGGTCATCGGCAACTCCGACCTGCCGCAGCAGCAGCTGTGGGGCACCGTCCTCGCCTGCGCGATCGCGACCCGTTCGCCGATCGTGCTGCGCGAGCTGGAGCCGCAGGCCAAGGAGAACCTGTCGCCGGAGGCGTACACCGCCGCCAAGGCCGCTGCCGCGATCATGGCGATGAACAACGTCTACTACCGCACCCGGCACCTGCTGTCGGACCCGGAGTACGGCAACCTGCGCGCCGGTCTGCGGATGAACGTCATCGGCAACCCGGGCGTGGAGAAGGTCGACTTCGAGCTGTGGTCGCTGGCCGTCTCCGCGATCAACGGCTGCGGCATGTGCCTCGACTCCCACGAGCAGGTGCTGCGCAAGGCCGGGGTCTCTCGCGAGACGATCCAGGAGGCGTTCAAGATCGCCTCTGTCCTGCAGGCCGTTGGTGCCACGCTGGACGCCGAAGCCGTTCTCACTGCGTGAGGCTTTGACGTAAAAGGGCCCCGCCGATTCGTCGGCGGGGCCCTTTCGTGCCCCGTAAGGGGCGCGGGGAACTGCGCGATCAGCCACGACGCGGCCGCAGTCGACGTCCCGGGGCTACGCCCCGGACCGCGAGGGCAGTGCGTCGGCTGCGGGCCGACGGTGGCTGATCGCGCAGTTCCCCGCGCCCCTGACGGGGCTACGGGGCGCCCCGGCCCTCCGCAGGGGGCGACGCCTTCGCGTACTCCCGCAGGTAGCCCACCACCGAGTTGATCACCGCCACCAGCGGGACCGCCACGACCGCGCCGCCGATGCCGGCGATCATCGAGCCGCAGGCGACGGAGAGGATCACCGCCAGCGGGTGGACGCGCACCGCGCGGCCGAGGATGAACGGCTGCAGCACGTGGCTCTCGATCTGCATCACCGCGAGGACGACCGCCAGCACCATCGCCGCCGTGAAGACGTCCTTGGTCACCAGCGCCACGATCACCGCCAGCGCACCGGAGGCCAGCGCGCCGACGAGCGGGATGAAGGCGAACAGGAAGATGAAGACGGCCAGCGGCACCGCCATCGGCACGTCGAGGAAGAACAGCCCCATGCCGATGAAGATCGCGTCGATCAGGGCCACTATCACCGTGCCCCGCACATACGCGGTCAGCGTGGCCCACGCCCGCGGGCCGGCGCCCGCGACGCCCTCGCGGGCGGCGCTCGGCACCAGCTTCAGCAGCCACTCCCAGATGCGCCGGCCGTCGTAGAGCAGGAACAGCGTGCTGAACATGGCCAGCAGGATGCCGGTCAGCACCTCGATGATGACCTGGACGCCCTCTATGCCCGCCGAGGTGATGTCCTTGGTGTTGGTGCCGATCGCCTGGCTGAGGTTGTCGGCGATGTTGTTGATCTGCGTCTGGGTGACGTGGAACGGGCTGTTGAGCAGCCAGCGCTTGAGTTCCTTGATGCCGTGCTGGACCTGTGTGGTCAGGTCGTCCAGGTGGTCCGTCACCTGCCACACCACGAACCAGCCGACCAGGCCCATCACGATGAAGCCGGAGATGAAGGTCATCGCCGTGGCGAGGCCGCGCGGCACGCCGTGCGCCTTGAGCCAGGCGACGGTGGGCTGCAGCAGCGCCGTGATCAGCAGGCCCACGACGAAGGCCAGTACCACCAGCTGGACCGCGCTGATCACCTGCATCAGCACCCACAGCGTGCCCGCCAGGAGCAGCAGCCGCCAGCTGGCCTCGGCGGCGACGCGTATGCCCCACGGCACCGCGGCCACCGGGTCCGGCCGCGACGGCACGGCCGGCGCATAACTGGGCGGCGGGGGCACGTGCTCGGCCGCCTGCTCGGCGGCCGGTTCCGGTTCCGGCTCGACGACGGCCGGTTCGGGAGCCGCGGCAGGGACCGCGGCCGGGGCAGGGGCGGGCGCCGGCTCGGCGACGGCGGCCTTGCGCTCGTCGAGTTTCTCGGCGAGCCGCGTCAGGCCCGCTCCCAAGCCGCCGACCCACTGTGGCAATCTGGACATTTCTCTTCCTCTACCCCACTCCCCCGTGGCCATCCGACCCGACGTTACCGGGCCACCGCTCCGCGGCCGAAACGATCCGTCGATGAAGACACCACAGGCCCCCGACCTGGTTGAGGTCGAGGGCCCGGAAAAGTGGGACCGAGGTCTAGTACCAGCCGTTGGCCTGGTGGAACGTCCACGCGGAGCAGGGGCTGCCGTAGCGCTCGTTCATGTAGCTGAGGCCCCACTTGATCTGGGTGGCCGGGTTGGTGCGCCAGTCGTCGCCGGCGGACGACATCTTGGCGCCGGGCAGGGCCTGGACCAGACCGTAGGCGCCGGAGGAGGAGTTGACGGCCGTGTAGTTCCAGGTGCTCTCTTCGTTCACGATGTTGCTGAAGCACTGGAACTGGTCGCCGGGGACCATCTGCCGGGCGATGGCCTGGACGTCGGAGACGGAGTAGGAGCTCTTGGCCGCGAAGTCCGAGGCGTCGCGCGTCGCGGAGCGGCTGGCGACCTGGTCGCTCTCGCGCTCCTTGGCGGCCTTCTCCTCGGCCTCCTTCTTCGCCGCGTCGTCGGCCGCCTGCTTCTTCGCGGTGGCGTCCTCGGCGGCCTGCTTGCGCGCGGCCTCCTCGACGTCCTTCTTCGCTGCGGTGTCGGCGGCGTCGGCCTGGGTGTCGGCCTGCTGCGTCAGGGAAGCGGTCTGCGCCTGGACGTTCTGTCCGACGGGGATTTCCGCGAGGAGCGTGGTGTCCGCTGCGGTGGCCTCGACACGGTCGGTCGTCGCGCCCTGATCGTTGCCCGCTGCGACGCCCACGACGGCGCCCACGGTGGTGACCGCGGTGGCGGATGCCACGGCGAATCCCCGGACCGAAATCCGGCTCACACGGTTTCCTTCCAGCAGCACCCGCACAGGTGACCTCGCGGGCGCAATCGTGCCCCTGGCGCTGGCCTCCGTCAGGCGCGACCCCCAAGAAGCAGGAGCCGGCTGGTCACTGGAGGCACGGACCCGGTGGGCCCTCCCGCGAAGGAGGTCCGCATGATGCTCGGGCGGCATACGGCGACGCTGTTCAGTTTGTGTTACACACCGCCCCCTGAGGGGCTCAAGTGCCGTATGCGGGGCCTGACAGGACTGAGACTCTGCCCGAACGACACGCCCGTAGGCAATTCATGGGTACGTGTGAAAGCTCACACCCCGTTTACTCCAGGGGTTTTGCGGAAAGTTCGGCACCCGGCAACAGCGCGCGGCTAAGCTTTTCGGCTTTGCCGCGCACTGCGTTCAGCAGGGAGTTCGCCTTTCCCGGGCGAACTGGCCTAGATGCGGCCGTCCTCCAGCATTTCGGTCACCAACGCCGCAATCGGCGAACGCTCCGAACGCGTCAGCGTCACATGGGAGAAGAGGGGGTGGCCCTTCAGCCGCTCCACGACGGCGACCACGCCGTCGTAGCGCCCGACGCGGAGGTTGTCGCGCTGCGCCACGTCATGGGTCAGCACCACACGGGAGTTGGCCCCGATCCTCGACAAAACGGTCAGAAGAACGTTTCGTTCGAGCGACTGCGCCTCGTCCACGATGACGAACGCATCGTGCAGCGAACGTCCGCGGATGTGGGTGAGCGGCAGCACCTCCAGCATGCCGCGCCCGACCACCTCCTCGATCACCTCGGCGGTGGTCACCGCCGACAGGGTGTCGAAGACCGCCTGGGCCCACGGGCTCATCTTCTCCGCCTCGCTGCCCGGCAGATAGCCCAGCTCCTGGCCTCCCACCGCGTACAGCGGCCGGAAGACCATCACCTTGCGGTGCTGCCGCCGCTCCAGGACGGCCTCCAGCCCGGCGCACAGCGCCAGTGCCGACTTGCCCGTGCCGGCCCGGCCGCCCATCGAGACGATGCCGATCTCCTGGTCCAGCAGCAGGTCCAGCGCGATGCGCTGTTCGGCGCTGCGGCCGTGGATCCCGAAGGCCTCCCGGTCGCCGCGCACCAGCCGCACCGAACCGTCCGCCGCGACCCGGCCCAGCGCCTTGCCGCGCTCGGACTGCAGCACCAGACCCGTGTGCACGGGCAGTTCGGCGGCCTCCGGTACGTACACCTGCTCCTCGGCGAAGAGTTCGTCGACCTGCCCGGCCGTGACGGCCAGCTCCGCCATGCCCGTCCAGCCCGAGTCCGTGACGGCCCACTCCGCCCGGTACTCCTCGGCCAGCAGCCCCACCGCGGACGCCTTGATGCGCAGCGGGAGGTCCTTCGACACGACCGTGACGTCGTAGCCCTCGGCCTGGAGGTTCCGGGCGACCGCGAGGATGCGCGAGTCGTTGTCGCCGAGGCGGAATCCGGCCGGCAGTATGCCCGTGTCCGAGTGGTTGAGCTCGACCCGCAGCGTCCCGCCCAGCTCGCCGATCGGGATCGGCGCGTCGAGCCGGCCGAACTGCACGCGGTACTCGTCGAGCAGGCGCAGCGCCTTGCGGGCGAAGTAGCCCAGCTCGGGGTGATGCCTCTTGGCCTCCAACTCCGTGACCACCACGACGGGAAGCACGACCTCGTGCTCCTCGAAGCGGCACATGGCTCCTGGGTCGGCCAGCAGGACGCTGGTGTCGAGGACATAGGTGCGCCGGTCGTTCTCACGGCGCTTCTTGCTGGTCACCACGGGTGGACGAACCCCCTCGGAAGAGGTCGGGGCGCGACGGTGTCGCGGGGAACGGTCCGGGAGCCTGCCGTGCGGGGAGCCGGACGCCGGCCCTCCGCGCCGACCGTGCGGCGGCCCCATGGGCCCGCGGGATCCACTCGGCTTCGCCGGATCCGCATCCTGCAGCGCACGGTCGTCGTCTGGTGCAAAAAGGCCTCCCGGGCGGGCGGCCCCATGCCGCCCGCTGGCAGAGCGACGGCCCTATGACCGGCCGTCGGCCTGGAGGGGATATTCCCGCTGTGCCGGGAGACCATGCAATGGCATATGCGACTCACAGGTGAACGTTCGGTCCGTCAGGGGCCGTAGTCCGTCGGTCGCGTGTGGCTACGCGTGCGGGTGGTTCTCGGTCGCTCGCGCCTTTCGGGGCTCAGAACCCGTAACGCCGGTGTCGCGCCGCATAGTCGCGAAGTGCGCGCAGGAAGTCGACCTTTCGGAACGCCGGCCAGAAGACTTCGCAGAAGTAGTACTCGGAGTGCGCGCTCTGCCAGAGCATGAAACCGGACAGACGCTGTTCGCCGCTGGTGCGGATGATGAGGTCCGGGTCGGGCTGGCCGCGCGTGTAGAGGTGCTTGGTGATGTGCTCGACGTCGACCGTCTCGGCCAGCTCCTCGAAAGAGCTGCCCTTCTCCGCGGCTTCCAGGATCAGCGAGCGCACCGCGTCGGCGATCTCCTGCCGGCCGCCATAGCCGACGGCCACGTTGACCAGTATTCCGTCGATGCCGGTCGTGTCCTGTTCCGCCTCCTTGAGGACGGACTGGGTCCGGGCCGGCAGCAGATCGAGGGTGCCCACGTGGTGCACGCGCCAACGGCCGTCGGCCGCCAGGCCGCGCACCGTGTTCTCGATGATCGTGAGCAGCGGGTGCAGCTCCTCGGCGGACCGGTCCAGGTTGTCCGTGGACAGCATCCAGAGGGTGACGACCTCGACGTCCGTCTCGGCGCACCAGCCGAGCAGCTCGGAGATCTTGTCGGCGCCGGCCTGGTGGCCCTGTACCGTCGTACGGCCGTCGGCGCGCGCCCAGCGGCGGTTGCCGTCGAGGATGACGCCGATGTGCTTGGGCACCTGGGCGTGGTCGAGGCGGCCCTCCACCCGGCGTGCGTAAAGCCTGTACACCAGGTCGCGCAACTTCACGTCTTCCAGCCCCTCCATGCTCGGCGGTCGCCCCGAAGGCGCCACCCTACTGCCAGCGTGTCGCGTGCACCCAACTCGGCCCGTCACAGGACCGTGATAGGCAGATGGCCATGACCGATCCCTTGCTGTACCGGGCTGCCGAGACGCGCTACGACGCCATGGAGTACCGGCGTACGGGCCGCAGCGGCCTCAAACTGCCGGCCGTCTCTCTGGGACTGTGGCACAACTTCGGCGACGACCGCACCCTCGACTCGCAGCGCGCCATTCTCCGCCGGGCCTTCGACCTCGGGGTCACCCATTTCGATCTGGCCAACAACTACGGCCCGCCGCCCGGTTCCGCCGAACTGAACTTCGGCAAGCTGTTCGCCCAGGACTTCCGGCCCTACCGCGACGAGCTGGTCCTCTCCACCAAGGCCGGGTATCTGATGCACCCCGGCCCGTACGGCGAGTGGGGCTCTCGGAAGTACCTGCTGTCGTCACTCGACGCATCGCTGCGCCGGATGGGTGTCGACTACGTCGACATCTTCTATTCGCACCGTTTCGACCCGCAGACGCCGCTGGAGGAGACGATGGGCGCCCTGGCGTCCGCCGTGCACCAGGGCAAGGCGCTGTACGCGGGCGTCTCGTCCTACAACGCGGAGCAGACGCGCGAAGCGGCCCGGCTGCTGCGCGAGATGGGCGTACCGGCCCTCATCCATCAGCCGTCCTACTCCATGATCAACCGCTGGACGGAGGAGGACGCCCTGCTGGACGCCCTGGAGGAGGAGGGCATGGGCTGCATCGCCTTCGCCCCGCTCGCCCAGGGCCTGCTCACGGACAAGTACCTGCACGGCGTCCCGGAGGGCTCGCGCGCCTCCCGGGGCACCTCGCTGGACGCGGGGCTGCTCACCGAGGACGTCGTACGGCGGCTGCGCGGCCTGAACGACATCGCGCAGCGGCGCGGGCAGTCCCTCGCCCAGCTCGCCCTCAGCTGGGTGCTGCGGGACGAGCGGATGACCTCCGCGCTGATGGGCGCGTCCAGCGTGGCCCAGCTGGAGGCCAATGTGGCCGCGGTCGGTGCGCCGGAGCTGACCAAGGAGGAGCTGGCGGAGATCGAGGCGCTGGCCGTCAGCACGGAAGGCGTCAATATCTGGGCGCGCCGCGGGTGAAACCCCGGATGAATACGGATCGTTTTCCGGATCCGCCGATTCCGGAAAGTGCTCCGTAACGGGCGATCGTCGCCCAAGGTCGCGCTCTTCCCTACAGAGAGTGACACGGGGGAAAGAAAACGGGCCGGTCCGTGGGGGGGATACGGACCGGCCCGAGGGGGGGTTTCCACCATAACCGCTTCGGGGCCTCTGTTTGTGCACCGATGAGGGTGACGGCGTGTGGCGGGCTGACCCGAAGCGACTTAGTTGATCTTGAACAGGCCTGTCGACAAAGCGGCTTCGGAACACATAAGGCCAGCCAGCGCAGGGCATACACCGTATAACAGGTCAAGCGGTCTGATCCCGAGAAGGGTCGCCGAACCTTTCCGGAATGTCTTCGAAAGTTTTCGGCGGATTGACGCGTCGCCGCCATTCGTGAGACGCGGCGCAACGCGTCGCCCCGGGATGGACACGCAGAGTGATCCCCTCTGGGCAATTTCCGATCACCGGATGCACCGCACCTGATCACCCCGCTCCGCCTCACACCGCTCCCGAGCCTCCCGCGATCACCCCCGCCCAGGCCCCCGCGAGCAGGAACGGCCCGAGCGGGATCGCCGCACCGCGGCCCGCCCGGCGCGTCACGAGCAGCACCGAGCCGTAGAGCGAGCCCGACAGCAGCCCCGCGAGGGCGCCGAGGACGACGGCCGGCCGGCCGTACCAGCCCAGGGCGCAGCCGAGGGCGGCCGCCAGCTTCACGTCCCCGAAGCCCAGGCCCGCGGGGTGCAGCAGGAAGAGCGCGCCGTAGCCGCCGCCCAGCACCGCCCCGCCGAGCAGCGCACCGCGCCACGACCCGGCCGCCCCCGGTATCAGGGCGGCGAGGCCGAGCCCGGCGGCCAGGCCCGCGGCCAGCGGCAGCGTCAGCACGTCCGGCAGCCGGTGCACCGACCGGTCGACCCCCGCGAGCAGCACTCCCACCGGCGCCGCCGCCAGCCACACCGCCAGCTCCGGCCGCACACCCGTGCCCGCGGCCAGCCCCGCGCACACCAGCACCGTGGCCACCGCCGGGACGGCCACCGGCACCCCGTACCCCTCGGCGCACACCCCGCACCGCGCCCGCCCGGCCCACCCGCCGACCGGATGCCCGCACGGCCCCCACGACCGCCACTCCGCACCCGGCTCCACGCACAGCCGGTACCGCGCGCGCGGCAGCAGCGCACCGGCCACGGCCCCGTACAGCGCCGCAAGAACGATCAACACCGCTTCCATGCAACGAGATTACGGCGCGTGAGCAATCTTCGCCCGGGCCTGTGGATAACCTGGGCGCATGACTGCCGACCCCCAACTCGACGTGACAGGAGGGGCGTCCGGGATCCCGCTGGAGATCGCGGCGTCCTGGCGGGCGCGGACGCGCGGGCTGCTGGGCCGGACCGGGATCGACGGTGCGCTGCTGCTCACCCCGGCCGGGAGTGTCCACACCTTCGGCATGCGGTTCGCGCTCGACGTGGCGTACCTGGACCGGGAGTTCACCGTGCTCGACGTGTGCCGGATGCCCCCGGGGCGACTCGGCGCACCGCGGCTCCGGGCGCGCCACGTGCTGGAAGCCGAGGCGGGCGCGATGGCCCGGTGGGGGGTGCGGCCGGGGGTGCGGGTGCGGGTTGCGGCCCGTCGTTCTACGGGGCTTCGCCCCGGATCCTGAGGTGGTGCTTCGGCTGCGGGCCGGTGGGAGCTGGTCGCGCCCACGCGGCGGAGCCGCATATGTCAACAGCCCCGCGCCCCTTACGGGGCGCCCACCTTACGGGGCGCGACGCCGGGCCAGCCAGGTCCATGCCCCCAGGCCCAGGAGCAGCACCGTGCCCGTGCCGACCCCCGCGTAACCCACCATCCTCAGCGACTCGTTGCGCGGCCGGGCCCGTGCCGCCAGTGCCGTGCCGCCGACCCCGCCGTGGCCCTGCCCGGCGGAGCCCGACGGCCGGGGCGTGCCGCCCACGTCCACCCGCAGCGTCACCGGGACGGCCTCCCCCTGCCCCGCCCTCGGGTTGACGCTGACCTGGAGGAACTGCCAGCCCGGCAGGGTGGTCGGGGCCGCGGCCAGGGAGAGCTCCGTCGGCGTGCCCTTGTAGCCCCCGGTCCTGTTCAGCACATGGCCGCGGACGCCGTTGTTCAGCCCGAGGCGCACCCCGCTCACCGCGTAGGCGGTCCTGCCGCCCACGGCCCCGAACTCCGCGTCCGCGAAGAGCTGTTCGCCCTCGTCGACCGGCACCCGGTAGAAGCGGGTCTCGCCGGGGCGGAGCGCGTCCGTCCACACGCCCTCGCGCACCTCGGCGGCGTCGTTGAACCCCGTTCCGCCCGTCACCTTCCGCGGCTCGCCCTCCGGCATCGGGTGCGCCGGCCCCGACGGCCGACCGCCCTGCGCCGTGGGCCCGTCCACCGGTTCCGCGGTCATGTACGCCAGCTCGACCGGCACCGGCGCCGGGTCGCCGCCCGCGGCGTCCCCGCGCTCCAGCACGAACCGGTACGTGCCCGCCGCCCGGCACGGCCCGCCCGTCTTCACCACGCGCTCCGCCGTGTCGGCGAGCGGATAGGGCCCGCCCTCCGACAGGAACGTGCGGTGCCGCGGCGTTCCGCACGGGGTGCCGTCCGCGGTCTGCAGCGAGACCGCGATGCCGTCGCGCAGGCCGAGCGCCGCGCCCGGCGGGGGCGCGGCGACCGCGGAGACGTATGCGCTGGACTCGTCGTCCAGCGCCACCGCGTAGTACTTCTTCTCACCGGGGGCGATGCTGTCCGTGTACGTGCCCGTGCCCGGCTTGAGTTGGGAGGCGTCGTCTGCGGTGGCCGTTCCGCGGACGGGCTGGGCGTTCGGGGCCATCGTGTAGGTGGGCAACTGGCCGCCTGGTGGTGCGGCCAGCGCTCCTAATGCGGCCAGAATGGTGATCCCGCCCCTCATCTCCCGCCTCCCTTGCACCGGACAGGCCCATCCTGCCGGTTGTCCTACCGGATGGGGGCGGTTTCGAGCGTTGTCCTACGGCTGCGGACCGTCTGTGGCTGATCGCGCAGTTCCCCGCGCCCCTATGGGGCGCCACCCCTCGGGAAGCTGATCTCCACCCTGCGGTTCTTTCTGCGGCCCTCCTCCGTCGCGTTGTCCGCTATCGGGTAGTCCTCCCCGTAGCCGCGGATCTGGTAGCTCACCGCCGACGAGCCCAGCTGGTCGGCGAGTTGGCGCTGGACCGACAGGGCCCGTTCCTTGGAGAGGTCCACCCCGTGTTCGGGGGAGCCCAGGTTGTCCGTGAAGCCGAAGATGCGGATGGTGGTGGCGTGCTGGCGGCGCGCCTCGTCGGCGATGGACTTTATGCGGGCGTCCGCCGCGCCGCCCAGGCCCGAGCTGTCCTTGTCGAAGAGGACCTCGGCCTGGACGGCGAAGGTCACGTCCGCGTTGGTGTCCTCACGGCGTTCGGTGCCGCCGTCCGTCTCCACCACGGACTTGATGTCCAGGACGCGCCCGGGCGCCAGCTTCGCCCCCGGGCGGAGCCTGAGGCCGTGCGCGCCCGGGTCGGTCTTCACGGGAGGGGTGGTGTCGGCGGGGCTGCCGGGGCCGGTGTCGGCGTGTGCGGAGGAGACGGCCGCCGTGCCGAGGAGGAGCGCGGCCAGGACGGTGCCGCAGCGGGCCCGCAGTGGTGTCGGCACGGTGCGCTCACCCCGAGAGCTTGATGTGGACGGACGGCATGGCCGGCAGCTGGAAGTCGACCTCCGTGACGGAGTCGGGGGGCGCGGGGAACTGTGCGAAGACCGTGCGGCTCTCGCCGGGGCGGATGTTGACCAGGCCCGTGGTGCACAGGCACTCGCCGTCGGTGTCCCGCAGTACGAGGTAGCGCTTGCGGCCCGCCTCGTCGATGAGCGAGGCGCCCGAGACCGACGACTGGGACTTCATCGCCGTCTCCTTGGACCGCCAGGTCAGCGGCGTGTAGGGCTTCGAACCCCGGTTGGTCACCGCCCCGTTGACCGTGACGAAGCCGCTCTTGTCCCGGACCGCCGAGGTGAGGCTCACCACGACCCCGTCGGGTCCCTTGATCTCGCCGATGGACTCCGACGGGGCGTCCGACGCGGACCTGTTCCCGCTCGCGGACCCCGACACCGGCCGGGCGGAGGACGCCGCGGCCGGGGACGCGTCCCCCTTTCCGTCGTCGCTCCCGCAACCGGTCAGCGCCGCCAGGGATATCAGCAAGGCCGCCGACAGCGTCGCCCGCGCCCTGCATCTGCGGAACCTCGTCATGAATACGTTCCTTTGCTGGTCGTCGGTCACTTCGCGAGGTGGACGGTGAAGAGGTCCGCGGCCTTCACGACGGTGCCGGGGCGCTGCTGCCGGGGGCCGACGTCGAGCACCCTTCCGTCGCAGGTCAGTTGCCCGGCCGCGGGGCCCGTCGCGCAGCGCGGTGCCACGACGGCCGTCGCCGTGGCCTTCGCATGGAAGTGCTCGGTGCCCGGCACCACCGAACGGCCCACGGACGCGGCCGACACGACGGCGACCGTGAACGAGCCCGGCCGGTCGCCCTCGTCGCAGGCGACGGCCCGGCGGGCGCCGTTCGCGGCGGCGTACGAGGCTGCCGCCGCGCAGGCGCGGGCAGCGTCGGCGCCGCGCCCGGCCAGCCAGTCCTGCCCGTCCGCACCCGCGGCGAGCGCCGTCAGCAGGCCCGTGCGCAGCTGGTCGCGGTAGTCCTGCGCGGCCGCCAGCGCCGCCGCGTCGGCCGCCGTGCGGGCCCCGTTCCTGGCGGCGCCGGCCTGGCCCACGGCGAAGAAGGCCAGGGCCAGGAAGAGCAGGGCGGCCACCGCCGTGATGTAGAGGGGGAAGGCCTGCCCCGCATCGCCGCCCGGGCCGGCGCCTAACCGGTGATCTTGGAGATCTGGTTGGTGATGGCGGTGGCGATCATGGTGCCGAAGTCGGTGGTCGTCAGCACCAGGATGATCGCGACGACCACGGCGATGATGCCCAGGTACTCGACCGAGGTCTGCCCCCGGTCGTCCCGGACCGCCCCAACCGTGCGCATGCGCGTGCGCGTGCGCGCTAAGTGCTGCTTCCGCATCGTGCTCCCCTTCATCGGCGGTTCCATCAGCGGTGCCATCGGCGGTGCCGTTCACGGCACGAGAAACGTACGCCGGAACGCCCGTCCCGGAACAGAGCACGCACCACCGTTCCCCCGTAAGGAACCGTGCGGACAAGGGGAGTTGGCGATCACCGTGCCGCATCCGCCTCACCCCGCTTCCGTCGGCGGGGAGCCCTCGCCCCGGCCGCCCCGCGCCGACTGTCCCATATCCGGTTGCAGGAGCGAAGGGTCTTCACACAACTCCGACGGTGCCGCCCGGGCGCGTTCGGAGCACGGGGCGGCGTGATGGGGCGAGGTGTGCTGCGAGGCGTGCGCGGATGCGCTGCCCCGCGGAGGCGGCTGCATGACGGGGGTCTCCCTTCTCGTCGTCCGCTCTCACCATCGGCGGGCCGGGATCATCTGCCTCCCGTGACCGCGCCGAAATCCATGCCCGAGCCCAGGAAGAACCCCGCAATCAGCAGGATCATCGTGCCCGGGACCATGAACGTCGTGATGACCATGGTGGCCTTCGGAACCGCCCGCGCCGCCCGCCGCCGGGCCTGCTGGGCGTCGGTGCGGCGCATGTCGGCCGCGATGCCGATCAGCGTGTCGACAATGGGGGTGCCCAGCTCCTCGCCCTGCTGCAAGGCCGTGACGAAGCGCGCCACTTGCTCGGAGTCGTTGCGCTTGCGCAGATCGTCGAAGGCCTGGCGGCGGCTGACACCCATGTCCATCTGCCGCAGGGTGATGCGCAGTTCGTCGGCCCACGGCCCCTCGTAGCGCTCCGCCACCCGGTCCAGCGCCTGCCGGAAGCCCAGGCCCGCGCTGACGACCACGGCGAGGACGTCCAGGAAGTCCGGCAGGGTGCGCTCGATCGCGTCCCTGCGCTCGCGGACGGCCGCCCAGATGCCGACCTCGATCCAGAACAGCCCGAACACCACCAGCAGCACCGCCGGCAACGGCTGCCCCTTGAGCGCCATCACCAACGCGCCACCGAAGCCCAGCATCCCGTACACCGCCCGCCGGGCCGCGTACCGGTCGACGGTGAGGCCGCCCGGATTGCCCGCGCGGTCGATGCGCGTACGGACCCGCGCCACCCGCTTCTCGCCCATCATCCGCAGCACCAGCGGCGCGTACCGCATACCGAGCCGGTCCACCGCGGAGCCCACCGCCGTGGTGCGCGTCGCACCGACCTCCAGCGCCAGTGCCAGATCCGGCGGCAGCTGCGCCTCGCTGCGGCAGAGCGCGATGCCGTAGCAGACGCCCACCGCGCCGGCCCCGGCCAGCAGCGCCAGCAGAAGTCCCGTACCCGTTCCCATGGCCGTCCGCCCCCCGTCCTCAGACGTCGATCTTCGACATGCGGCGGATGAGGAAGAAGCCGAGGCCGTACAGCCCGAACGCGGCGATCACGGCCGCCTGTCCGAGCCAGGACCCCGTCATCCGGCCGAGCGAGCCCGGCACGATGCGGTCCATCAGCAGCAGCGTGCCGACGCCCATCAGGGGGACCACGTACGCCGTCACCGTCACCTGCGACAACTGCGTACGCACCTCCCGCCGCGTCTCCTTGCGCTCCTCCAGCGTCACGGTGAGATTGCGCAGCGAGCTGACGACCGTGCCGCCCGCGCGGTTGGACAGCACCAACGTCGTGACGAGGACGACCAGTTCGCGGGACGGCAGCCGCTCGGCCAGTTCGCCCAGCGACTCCTCCACGGAGTGCCCGATCGAGAGCCGGTCCGCCACCTGCGCGAGCTCCTCGCCCGCTGGGGCCTCCATCTCCTCCGCCGCCATGCCCAGGGCCGTGCGCAGCGCCAGCCCGGCCTGCGTCGCGTTGGCCAGGATCCGGGCGAGCTCGGGCAGCTGGCCGATGAACCTCTCGGTGCGCTTGCGCCGCTGCCAGCCCAGGAACGAGAAAGCGGCCCAGACGCCGATCACCCCCGCCGGCGGGCCGAAGAACGGCGCGAGCGCCGCGGCCGCGACCAGCCACAGCCCGGCCGCGACGCCCACCGCGTACAGGGTGAACTCCCCTGCCGTGACGCGGAGTCCCGTCGCGGCGATGCGCAGCTCCAGCCGTCTCCCGTACCGGGTGGTGCGCAGATACCGGTCGAGACCGGCGAGCCGGCGGGCCCGCCCGGTGCCGGACGACGCGGCGGCCGGGGTGTCGGAGAGCCGGTCGACGAGCGAGCGGTGCTGTGCCCGCCCGGCCGCGTACGCCCGGACGCCCGCGACGCCCAGGGCGCCGGCCACGAGGGTGGTGCCGACGGTCAGCAGTGCCAGATTGTCCATGTGCGGCTACCTCTGCCTGGCCTCTCGGATGGTGAGCCCGCCGGGGAGCGCGGCGACGCCGAAGGCGGGCGGCACGGCCTCGTTCGCCAACCGGAGCCGGTCCGCGGCGCGTTCGGGGAGCGGGAGGTGGGTGAAGCGGCCGCGGACGACACGGTCCGGGCCGAGGGGTTCGGCGTCGAAGCGGCAGACGGTGACGAGGCGGTGACCGGTGCCTCCGCCGTTCCTGTCGCTGTCCAGGAGGGCGACCTCCGTGATGCGGCGGGTGCCGTCCGCGGTGCGGGTGAGCTGGACGATGCAGTCGACGGCGCTGTCGATCTGGTCGCGCAGCGCCTCGTAGGGGATGCGCACCTCGGACATGGACGCGAGGGTGCGCAGCCGCAGCAGCGCGTCCTCCGCACTGTTGGCGTGCACGGTGGCCAGCGAGCCGTCGTGGCCGGTGGACATGGCCTGGAGCATGTCGAGCGTCTCCCCGCCGCGCACCTCGCCGACGATGATCCGGTCGGGGCGCATGCGCAGGGAGTTGCGGACGAGGTCCCGGATGGTGATGCGGCCTTTGCCCTCGACGTTCGGCGGGCGCGACTCCAGGCGGATCACGTGCGGCTGCTGCAACTGCAGCTCGGCCGCGTCCTCGACGGTGATGATGCGCTCGCCCTCCGGGATCAGCCCCGACAGCGCGTTGAGCAGCGTCGTCTTGCCGGAGCCCGTCGGCCCGGAGACGACGAGGTTGAACCTGGCCCGGACGAGCGCGGACAGCAGGAGCAGCGTCTGCTCGTCGAGGGTGCCCAGGGCCGTCAGCTCGTGCAGGGTGTACGCGCGGGGGAAGCGGCGGATGGTGAGGGTGGGGCCGTTGAGCGCCAGCGGGGGAATGATCACGTTGACGCGCTCGCCGCTCGGCAGCCGGGCGTCGACCATCGGATGCGACTCGTCCACGCGGCGGTTGACGGTCGAGACGATCCGCTCGATCGTCTGCATCAACTGCTCGGAGGAGGCGAAGCGGACGGGGACGGCCTCGACGCGGCCGGCCCGCTCGACGAAGACCTGATCGGGCCCGTTGACCATGATCTCGGTGACCGAGGGGTCCTCCAGCAGCGGCTCCAGGACGCCCAGCCCGAGGGCCTCGTCGACGACGCGGCGGATGAGCCGGTCCCGCTCCGCGGTGGAGAGGACCGGGCCCTCGCGGCTGATGATGTGCCCGAGGACGCGCTCCAGTCGGCTGCGGCGCTCGCCCGCGGCGACCCTTGCGCCCTGCGCCTCCCGGCCCGAATACTCCCGAGCACAGGCGCTTGTCAGGGGCACGGCGAAATCGGAATGCGGCGTGCCCTTTCGGCTG
>NZ_JBSFWU010000098.1:0-28868 GCF_053594995.1 Streptomyces sp. NPDC002536 | reverse complement strand
CCCGTCAGGGGCGCGGGGAACTGCGCGACCAGCCCCCACCGGCCCGCAGCCGACGCACCACCCCAGGGGTCCGGGGCGAAGCCCCGAGAACCTCGGCGGCAGGCGCGTCATGGCTGAGCGCGCAGTTCCCCGCGCCCCTGACGGGGCGCGAAGGGGCGCCGGACACGGCCTAGCGCGCCGGGGCCGGATCCGCCGACGGCAACAGGTCCGATGCGTGCACCTGGTGCAGGTGCACGACGGCGTCGTACGCGCGGCCCAGCGCGAGCGGCGGTGCCGGCTGGTTCGGGTACCGGCCGGGGATGACGAACGTCGGACGGGCCGTGTTCAGCCAGTCGCGCACGGCCGGGTCGTGGCCTGCCGCACGCAGGTCGACGTAGAAGTCGCGGTAGCGGACCTTGTCGAGGGTGTATTCATTGCTGCCCGGCGCGGCGGGGCCGACCGAGAAGACCCCTTCTGCATCGGCCGACGTCCGGGCGCGGTAGTCGCCTTCGTAGAGGGACGTGCCGACGGCCAAGTACTTGCTGCCGATGAGCTCGCGCAGGGCCGCGCCCGTGGTGACGGGGTAGTAGGCGGGCATGACCGTCTCGTAGGAGATGTGACCGTCGTGGGCGGACACGACGACGCGGTCACCGGTCTGCCGCTGCCACCACACGGCGATCTCCGCCATGACGCGGTCGCGTTGGCGGCCCATGGCGGCCGCCTGGGCCGGGTCGTCGATGTCGAAGGTGTAGGACGTGGCCAGCTGGGAGATGATCCAGGCCTCTTCGAGCACGCGGGGATCCTGCTTGTCCGCCTTGGCCAGCAGCTGATGGGCGGCCGCTGCGTCCTCGGCGATGGCCTTCCGCTCGGCGAGCGGCTTGGCGTTGTGCGCGGCCATGCGCGTGGCGACCCCGCCGGGCAGGGCGCGAAGTGCCGCGTAGCGGCTGCGCAGTTCGGGTACGAGGGCGGGTTCGTGGGCGGCAGCCCAGGTCAGGATGCGCTCGTACTGCTCCGGGCCGGCGTCGGAGAAGTCCATGCCCACGACGTGGACCTTGTGGGCGCTGGTGCGGTTGTGCTCCCGCATCCAGCGGAACATGGTGAGGAGTTCCTCGGTGTTCAGCAGCAGGTACCCGTCCTGGAACTCCTCGCGCATGATCTGCTGCGGGTCGCCCTCGCCGGTCAGGACGTAGGTGTTCAGCCGGGCCGCCGCCGACCAGCTCATCTCCGTGGCGAGGGCGGAGAACCCTTCCCGCTCGACCAGGTACCGGAACAACCGGTCCTTCACGGTGAAGACTTCCTTCGAACCGTGCGAGGCCTCGCCGAGGCCGACGACCGTCGCGCCCCGGGTCATCGCACCGAACGCGGCCAGGTCGCTCCCGGAGCCGCCGGGTGCCGTGCTGCGCAGCGGATGGGCGTGCCGCTGCAGTCCCGCCACCACCGCCCGGTCCGGGGCGGCAACGGCGGAGGAGGAGCCGGCCCGCGGCCCGGCTGCCGCCGTCGCGGAGGCGGCCGGGACCAGGAGTGCTGCCAGGGCGAGGGCCACGGCCAGGGGGGTGCGGCGTAAAGTCACGTGCGTCATAGAGGTGTTATACCCGGGGGCTTCTGTGACTGCTGTGGCGGGCGCCCGCCGATGACGGTCACCGCCTCGGCGCCTGCCCGGCAGCCGAGGCGCGCAGCGGTGACCGGGTCGTGGCCCGCCAGACAGGCCGCCAGGCACGCCCCGGTGAAGGCGTCACCGGCGCCAGTGGTGTCCACGACGGTGACGGCCTCGGCCGGAACCCGGCCGACGACCGCGCCGGAGCGGGCCACCACCGCGCCCCGCGGGCCGAGAGTGGAGACCACGAGCGGAAAGTTCCGGCTCAGCTTCGCCACCGCGTCCCCGGGCTCCGGCAGTCCCGTGAGGAGTGCCGCCTCGTCGCAGTTGGGCAGCAGAACGTCCGCCCCGGCAACGGCCGTCAGGAAACGGTCCACACCGAAGCGGGCGATGAAACCCGCCGAGGCCGGGTCGACGCTCACCGGCACGGACCGGGCACGGGCCGCCTCCATCGCCAGCCGGGCGAGCGCGCGGCTCGCGTCGGCGAAGAAGAGATAGCCCGAGACGTGCAGGTGTCCGACTCCGGCCAGCAGGCCGTCGCTCCAGTCGGCGGCGGACAGGCGCAGCACCGCGCCGCTGTCGGTGAGGAACGTCCGCTCGCCGTCCGCGCCGACCAGGGAGACGACCGTGCCGGTGGGGACGTCGGGGTCGAGCACCAGATGCGGGCGGACGCCTGCTGCGCGCAGCGAGCGCTCGTGCCAGTCCGCCGCATCCTGCCCCACCCGGGCCAGGATGCGCACGTCGCGGATGCCCGAACGGGCCGCCCAGCAGGCCACGTTGGCACCCGCGCCGCCCGGGAGGGTGGTGATGCGGGCCTCGGTGTCGGTCGCGGGGGCGAGCGGTGTGCGGTGGCGGGCGACGACATCGGTCACCACATCGCCGACGACGAGCAGCGCCCCGCCCGTACCGCCCGTCATGACACCGACGCGTACGCCACGGCGACCTCGGCCGCCAGCCGCACATTGCCGCGCACCGCGGCCACGTTGGCCTCCAGCGATGCACCACCCGTGTGCCGGACGAGGTGGTCGAGGAGGAAGGGGGTGACGGCCTGGCCGGAGATCCCCTCCCGGGCGCAGGCTTCCAGCGCCCCGGCCAGCACGCGGTCGTGCAGCGCCGGGTCCAACTGCTCCGCTTCGGAGACCGGGTTCGCGACGACCAGCGCCGAGGGCGGGCCTCCGAGCGCGTCCTGGGCGCGCAGCACGGCGGCGACCTCCTCCGCCGACTCGGCCGTCCAGTCGACCGGTTCGCCGGAGCTGCGCAGGTAGAAGCCCGGGAACTGCGTGGTGCGGAAGCCCAGGACACCGATGCCCAGCGTCTCCAGGCGCTGCAGCGTGGCCGGCACGTCCAGGACCGACTTCACCCCCGCGCAGACCACGGCGATCCGCTCGCGGGCCAGGAGGTGCAGGTCCGCCGACTCGTCCTGGGTCCGCGTCCACTCCCGGTGCACCCCGCCCAGGCCGCCCGTGCCGAAGACCCGGATCCCGGCCCGTGCGGCCAGGAACGCGGTCGCGGACACCGTCGTCGCCCCGCTCGCACCCGCGGCCACGGCCGGTGCCAGATCCCGGTGCCCGAGCTTGCGGATGCCGTCCTCGCCCGCCACCCGCGCCGACTGCGCCTTGTCCAGGCCGATACGGGGCCGCCCGTCCAGCACCGCGATCGTCGCGGGAACGGCGCCGCCGTCCCGCACGAGCTGCTCCAGCTCCTCCGCCACCGCGAGGTTCCGCGGCCGCGGCAGGCCGTAGGCAATGATCGTCGACTCCAGCGCAACCACCGGCCGACCGCGGTCCAGCGCCTCCCGCACCTCTTCCGACACGACGGTCACGGCCGTCACGGCCGGCAGTCGCCCGGCTGACACCTCTGGCATCGCAGGTCCCTTCTGTCGCACCACACATGGCACTGCTCGATGGATCCTGGCGGCACGGATCCTTTCCCAAACCCGTGCGGCCGGAAGCCTTCGGCACCTTGGCCGACGGGCCTCCGGCCGCACGGGCAGCGCGGTCGCCTGTGCGTCAGATCTCGAAGGGTGCCGCGTAGCGGACGGTGCCGCGCGGCAGCGGGCGGGATTCGTCCAAGGAGAGGACCATCAGGGCCTCGTCCGGGACGTCGAAGGTCACGCCGATGCCGTGGGCGGAGGCGCGGGTGAAGCCGAAGCGCGGGTAGTACTCCGGGTGTCCGAGGACGACGACGCAGTGCTCGCCCTTCTCCTCGGCCGCGTTCAGGGCGGCGCGGACGGCGGCGGAGCCGGCACCGCTCCCCTGCTGCTCGGGCCGTACGGCGACGGGGGCCAGGCACAGGGCCGGGGTGTCGCCGATGTGGCAGCGGGTCAGCAGGGCATGGCCGACGAGCGTGCCGTCCGGGCCGGCGACGACGACGGACAGGCCGTCGATCCAGGAGCCGTCGGCGCGCAGGGCGTCGACGAGGTCGGCTTCGAGCAGGGTGTCGAACGCGGCGAGGTTGATCTCGCGGATGGCGGGAATGTCGGCACCGGTCTCGGCGCGAGTGATCCACTGGTTGCGGTTGCGCATGGCGGGAAGAAGATCCGTTCCATGGTGAGGTGCATACAGGGAAAGCCCCGTGAGCTCACACGCTCGGCGAGGCGGGAGTGAGGGAACGCGCCGTCATCAGCCCCACCTCCCCCTCATTCCCGTATCGGATCACCACGAACTTCTCGAACGTAGCACGCACCGCCACGACCCGTCCTGCGAATTTGTTCGCACAATTCACACAAGCAGAGCCGCGGCGGCGGTCGCTCATGAGGGTGAACACGCCCGGACCGCACCCATGACCGTCGGACATACCGGGCAAAGAGGACGGCCATGGGCATCAAGGCATGGAGGAGAAAGCGCGGGCGCATCGCGGCAACTGCGATGTGCATCGCCGTACTCGCACTTCCCCAGGGAGCCGCACACGCGGCCACCGCATCCGCGACCCCTGTCCTGCATACGTACCTGGACAGCAACTGGGGCGGCTACGTCGCACAGGGCAGCTTCACCGGCATCAGCGGTTCATGGACCGAACCGCACGTCACCTGCGGAAGCACCAACGACCTGTTCGCCCCCTGGGTCGGCCTGGACGGCTTCGGGTCGAACACCGCCGAGCAGACGGGCGTGCAGACCGACTGCTCGACCGGTTCACCCGTACTGTCCGCCTTCTACGAGATGTATCCCGGCCCGCCGGTGTACTGGAACGACCCCGTGCGCGAGGGCGACAGCATCACCGCCTCCGTCGTCTTCAACGGCGGGGACAGCTACGCCTTGACGCTCACCGACACCACCCAGGGCTGGACCGAGCGCGTGAACCAGAACATCGAAGGGCGCAACGCCAGCGCCGAGGCGGTCATCGAGTCGCCCTCGCAGAGCTACCCGTCCTTCAGTCGCCTGACCTTCACCGGCGTCACGGTGAACGGGCAGCCGTTCAGCAACGCCAAACCCCTGCCGCTGTCCAGCGGGGGCTACACACCGGGACCTCTGTCCGGCGGATCCTTCTCCCTCACCCAGTCGTCCTGAACCGGTCGTCCTGAACCGGTCGGCCAGCGCCCGGGCTACGCCTTGGGGAAACTGAAGGTGTAGCCCTGCTCCTTGAGCCAGGGCAGCAGTTGCTCCAGGGCCTGCATCGTCTGCGCGCGGTCCCCTCCGCCGTCGTGGAGCAGAACCGTGGGCCCGTTCACGAGCTGCCGCTTGACCGTCGTGACGATGGTGTCGGCGCCGGGCTTCCGGTAGTCGCCCGGGTCCACGTTCCAGCCCAGGCTGCGCATCCCGTGGGCGGCGGCCAGTTGACGGCTCTGCGGGGTGAACGCGCCGCCGGGTGCCCGGTAGTAGCGGAGCGGCGCCCCGCCGGACGCTTCGTCGATCATCCGCTTCGCGTCGAGGATCTCCTTGCTCTGATAGGCCACGGGCTTCTTGTCCATGGCGGTGTCGTGGCTCACCGAGTGGTTGCACAGCCGGTGCCCCGCCGCGACGACCTTCTTCACCAGGTCCGGGTGCGCCTGGGCGTTGGGGCCGGTCATGCAGAACGTCGCCTTGGCGCCGAAGGAGTCCAGTATCTCCAGTGCCTTGGGGGTCCACGTCGGGTCGGGGCCGTCGTCGAGGGTCAGATTGACGGCCTTGCCCGGGTCCTCCGCCTGCCGGGAGATGCTCATCTCGACGGCGGGGGCGGGCAGATCGGGGTCCGGCCGGTTGTCCTCTGCGGCGCCCGCCGGGCCGTTCGGCCCCAGCACCACGGCGCACGTCAGCGCGGCCATCCCCGTCAGCGCCGCCCCGAGCGCGCCCAGGGTGCCCCGCATCGCCGTGAACTTCGCCCTGGCCTTCTCCGCCTTGACCTTCTCCGCCGTGAACCCCGACCTCATCCGACCGCTCCCTGTCGTCGCCTGTCAGGTGAGCCAATCACGCGAAAAACGACGAAAAGGGGCTTGTCATCGTCCGGTCATGGAATGCGCACGCAGTGCGTGCGAGGCGGTGAAGTGACCGGCCGGAGCCGACGTCGTTGCACAGCGTATGCGGAGTATGCGGATTCTCAAGCGGCCGAAGCTCGTCCTCGCTTCCTTCGCCGCACTGACGGCACTCGGGGCCATCGGCGCAGCCCTGGTCGGCCCTGCGCTCCCGATCACCGGCAAGAACACGTTCTGCCTGGCCAAGGGCACCGGCACGAGCCTGACCGGGATCGAGGGGGCGTCGACCTCGGGGGGCTGTGCGACTCTGTCGGGCAAGGGCACGCTCTCCACCGACCTGACGGCCGGCGAGATCCCGCTCCAGGGCGGCCTGCGCCTGTACACGCCCCAACACCGGCTCGACGTACACAACTTGATCATGCGCATCGACAGCCGCACGGCGACGGCGGACCTCTCGATCGACGGCGCCCGGCCGGCCCATGTCACCTTCCTCACCTACTCGATCAACCCCGGGCACGTCACGGTCGCATACCCGTCCGTCAGGACCACCTCGGTTTCCCTGCACCTGGCCGACTCCGCGGGCCCGTCCTTCCTCAGGGCCTTCCCGGCCAGTCCGGTCGGCGTCCACGACAAGCTCTTCGTCTACAGCGGAACGGCCGAGTTCACGAAGGTGCAGTAGCCCGGCGCCTCCGCCGGGCGCGGGTTTCCCCGTACGGGTCGTCGCGGATCACCACAGATCGCCGCAGATCGCCGTGGATCGTCTACGCGCCGGACGACGGCACCGGCGGGAGGTCCAGGGTCGCGCGGTGGGCGCGCCAGCGCTCCAGCATGGTCTGCATCTCGCCCTGCAGGAAGTGCATGAACGCCGCCGTCTCGATCAGCCGCACCCCCGCGGGAGTGCTCACACCGCCGAGGGTCTCCGCGCCTTCGCGGAGGAGCTTCTCCCAGCGGGCGAGCAACTGGTCGCGGCGGGTGAGGCTCTCGTACCAGATCTCGTTGTGCACGACGTACCGGTCGCGGCGCGAGCCGGGCTCGCGCTCGCGGCTGACCATGTCGACCTGGGAGAGGTAGCGGACCGCGCCGGATACGGCGGCCGGGCTGATCTGCAGAGCCAGGGCCAGCTCCGCCGAGGTCATCGAGGCGCTCTCGGAGGAGAGCAGGGCCGCGAAGACGCGGGCGGCCATCCGCTGCATGCCCGCCTCGGCGAGCTCGGAGGCGAACCGCTCCACGAAGCGGGACACCTCGTCCGGGCCCCGGTCCGCCGGTGCCGCTCCGGCGCCGTCACTGCTCTTGCCGCTCTTGCCACTCATGGGCCCGCCGCCTCCTTCGTCCGCCCTGTCCCGCACTCTTGAACTTTACATGGTTCCTTATCTTCACAAGTTCGTGAAACTACTGTACATTCAAAAACATGACGAAGGCCATCACGGTCGCCGGACTGCACAAGTCGTTCGGGCGCACCCACGCACTGGACGGCCTCGACCTCGCGGTCGAGGCCGGTGAGGTCCACGGCTTCCTCGGGCCCAACGGCGCCGGGAAGTCCACCGCCATCCGCGTCCTGCTGGGGCTGCTGCGCGCCGATTCCGGCGCCGCCCAGGTGCTCGGCCGGGATCCGTGGCACGACGCGGTGGAGCTGCACCGGCACATCGCATACGTACCGGGGGACGTCACACTGTGGCGCAACCTCTCCGGCGGCGAAGTCATCGATCTGTACGGGCGGTTGAGGGGCGGCCTCGACGCGCAGCGGCGCGCCGAGCTCCTCGACCGCTTCGAGCTCGACCCCACCAAGAAGGGCCGCACCTACTCCAAGGGGAACCGGCAGAAGGTCGCCCTGGTCGCCGCGTTCGCCTCGGACGTGGAGCTGCTCATCCTGGACGAGCCGACCAGCGGCCTCGATCCGCTGATGGAAGAGGTCTTCCAGAGCTGCGTCGAGGACGAGCGCAATCGCGGCCGGACCGTCCTGCTGTCGTCCCACATCCTCAGCGAGGTCGAATCGCTCTGCGACCGGGTCAGCATCATCCGCAAGGGCCGGACCGTGGAGACCGGTTCGCTCGCCGAGCTGCGGCATCTCACCCGCACCTCGGTGACGGCCGAGCTGGCCGGCCCGCCCGACGGGCTCTCCCGGCTGCCCGGGGTGCACCACCTCGACGTCCAGGGCCTGCAGGTCACGTTCCAGGTGGACACCGACAAGATCGACGCGGCGCTCCGCTCGCTCACCGCCTCCGGGGTCCGCTCGCTCGCCTCGACTCCCCCGACCCTGGAGGAGCTGTTCCTGCGCCACTACCAGGACGACATCGGCAGCAGCGCACCCGGCGAAGCGGCGGCCTCGCGATGACCACGGCAACCGCCCCCGCAATCGCCCGCCACCGCAGGCCCTCCGGCCGGCTCGCCGGTACCGGTGCCCTGTTGCGGCTCGCGCTCCGCCGGGACCGGCTGATGCTCCCGGTGTGGATCCTGGCGCTCGGCGGAACGCTGGTCAGCGGGGCCGGCACCCTGGCGAAGCTGTACGACACCGCGGCCAAGCGGGCCGACCTCGCCGAGTCGATGAACGGCAACAGCTCGCTGCGCGCCCTCTACGGCCCGGTCTTCGCCGATTCCCTCGGCGCGCTCAACGCCTGGCGGCTGGGCGGAGCCATGGCCGTGCTGGCCGCCGTGATGAGCCTCATGATCGTTGTGCGCCACACCCGGGACGAGGAGGAGACGAGCCGCCAGGAACTGCTGTCCTCGGCCTGTGTGGGGCGGCACGCGCCGCTCACCTCGGCCCTGCTGACGGCACTGCTCGCCAATGCCGGCGTGGCTCTGATCACCACGGCGGGGCTCGCCGGGTCGACCGGTTCCGCGGCGGATTCGGCAGCGCTCGGGCTCACCGTCGGCGCGACCGGGATGGCATTCGCCGGTGTCGCGGCGATCACGGCGCAGCTGACCGAGAGCGGGCGGCTCGCCAAGGGGCTCGCGGGGGCCGTGCTCGGCGCCGCCTTCGTGCTGCGAGCGGCGGGCGACACCTCGACCCGCGATGCCTCGTCGGTGCTCAACTGGCTCTCCCCGCTGGGCTGGGCGGAGAACGTGCGGCCCTACGCCGGCGAGCGCTGGTGGGCGCTGCTCCTGCTCGTGGCGGCGGCCGCGGCCCAGAGCGCCGTGGCCTACGCACTCGCCGGGCGACGCGACATCGGCATGGGGCTCGTGCCGCCCCGGCCGGGCCCGGCCGAGGGACGCATGACCACCGCGTACGGGCTCGCCTGGCGTCTGCAGCGCGGCGCCGTCACCGGCTGGACGGCCGGATTCGCCCTGGCAGGGCTGTTGTTCGGCGGCATGGCCAAGGGAGCGACGCGGCTGCTCGGCGACAACGAGCAGACGAAGGAGATGTTCCAGCGCATGGGCGGCCAGACCGGGCTCACCAACGCCTATCTCGCCGCCATCATCGGCCTGCTCGGCATGGTCGCCGCGCTGTACGCCGCGCAGTCGGTGCTGCGCCTGCACAGCGAGGAGACGGGAGGCCGGGCCGAGCCGGTCCTTGCGAACGCGGTGGGCCGACTGCCGTGGGCCGCAGGCCACTTGGTGATCGCATTCGGCGGCTCGGTGCTGCTGATGACGGTGGGCGGCCTCGGCCTGGCGGCCGGTTGCGGCGAGGGCTTCGGACGGATCCTGGGCGCCGCGCTGATCCAGGTCCCGGCGATATGGGTCCTGGCGGGTCTGACGGTGCTGCTGTACGGGGCGCTCCCGAAGGCGGCCCCGGCGGCGTGGGGCGTCGTCGGGGTCTGCCTCGCCCTCGGCTGGATCGGCCCCGCCCTGAACCTCCCTCAAGCCGCCCTGGATCTCTCCCCCTTCGGCCATCTCCCCAAGCTGCCCGGTACGCCGATGCACTGGCTCCCGGTCCTGAGTCTGCTGATCCTGGGGATTGCCCTGACCGGCGCAGGCCTGGCGGCGCTGCGGCGGCGGGACATATCCGGGTGAGCGGGAGCTCGACGGCGGACCGCTGCCACGGTGAGGTGAACACCCCTCCCGGCCCGGACCCGCACCCCCGTGGCGTGTCCGGGCCGACCGCCTCACGAGAAAGTGAACCATGCGGTTCACAAATTGTCAGGGGAATATCCTGCTGCCGTGATGCGGCGTCAGTGGCATCAAGTGGGCGGCATTCAGGGGCGATCCACTCCCGTGCCCACGCTCTCGGCAGTGAACTTGCGGCGCACCGGCACGCGGACCGAACCCTGCGCTGCCGACCCGTCGGCCCCCCTCAACCCCCGGCGGCCTCCTCCCGCTCCAGCGCGCGGACCAGCGCCTCGAACCCCGCGTCGACGCCCACGGAATCCCCGCTCGTCGCCAGTTCGAGCAGCAGGCCCCGGAGCGTCGCCAGAGTCATCGCGGCGACCTCCAGCCTGCGTCGGTCGGACCAGTCCGCCGGGCAGAGGGACAGTACGGCGGGCAGGTACTCCTGCGCCGCCGTCCTGGCGATCCCGCCATGACGGCCGGGGTTGCACATGGCCAGGCCCACGGCCTGCTCGAGCACCCGCGCCCCCGACTGCTCCCTCTTCAGGGCCGGCCACGCGGCGCGTACACGTGCTGCCAGCGTTCGGTGGGCCGGATCACGGGCGGCGGCAACCAGCGCGTTGTCCATGTCCGTGCGCCGTTCGCGCAGCGCGAGTACCGCCTGCCGGAGCAGGTCGTCCGCTCCGTCGAAGTGGTAGAGCAGCACCTTGTGCGTGGTGCCGGCCGCCCGTGCCGCGCGCCGGAGCGAGAAGTCGGGGATTCCGTTGGCCGCGAGGTCGTCGGCGACCCGGTCGAGCAGTTCCCGGCGTCTGGCCTCGCCCCGCGGAGAGCCTGCCGACCGCCGATAGCCTGCTCGTACTGGTGCGCCATCGTCGGCAGAGGTGGTGTTCACCATGCCAGTGTCCACGGCCGCTCACCGCACGATCCAGCGGCGGCCGTGACGGCTTCCGCACCCGGCCCCCGGGCCGACGTCGGCCCGGGCGAACGTTCCACACCTGACAGGGTTTTCGCCAACACCGTCAGGGCGCTGCACCGTTTACCCCCTCCCGGGGGACCGCTCCGACACGACTGGGTGATCAGCGCATTGGCGACGTGTCGTGTATTCCTATTCGGGCTAGCCTCTGTGGGGGACGGCAAGGACACGGACAGCCACGGCTGTTGTGTCCGTATGCGCCGGCGGGGGCGAACGGTGGAGGGCCGGGCGCGACGGCGTCGTCCCAGAGGGAGGGAACCAGGGATGGGGTCCGCCGTGACCTTCGGAGAGCTCGACCGGGTATGCGGGGAGGAGCTTCCGCCGCGTATCGCGTTGTCGAGCGTCTCACCGGCAGGCGCCGAACAGGCCGTGTACCCGATGCTGGTGAGAACGGACCACGGGACGACGGTGGCCTATGCCTGTCAGTATCGACAGGATGCCCCCAGCCCGGGTCTCCTCGTCGCGTTGGGGTTGGCTCCGAGCACTCCTGGGTACACCACCACCTGTATTCCCGCGGCCATTTCCCGTCAATGACCGCCGCACCTGTATTCATCGACTTCCTGACTTCACCGATCGACTTTCCACCGATCGACTTTCCACGGAACTGACCGGCCCGGCCGGTCGGTTCACGGGTGACAGCTCGCCCTGTTCAGTTTCGCCGTATCACCGCCGACGACAACCAGCAGCGCGCACGCGGAAGTCGAGCGCATTCGCATGCCTTCAGACGCCTTCGTACGCCTGCACGTCGTCGGAAGACAAGGATTCGTCCTTGGCGCCCTCCGCAACGGGGGCTCTTCGAGGACGATTTCGGGTTGCCGCTCCGGCGATCCGAATGCGGAAACCGCGGAAACGAGAGAAAGGGAACGGCATGGAGAACCCCATCAGCTTCGAGGAGCTCGACAAGATCGCGGGCGAGGTGCTGCCCGAGCGGACCGTCCTGGGCGTCCTGGCCACTCCGTTCAACCACGGGGGCGGCCCCGGCAGCAGCGCCGGCGCCGGCAGCAGCAGCTCCGCGGCGGCCACGGGCGGCGGCGTCTTCGCCCCCGCCCCCAGCGACCACGGCACCACGATCCTGTCGTCCTGCCAGTCCATCGACCGGCAGGGAACCCCGGGGCTGCTCGGTTCGCTCGGCCTGGGCTCCGAGAACCCTGCCAGCAACATGACCTGCACCCCCGCGGCCATCTCGAGCCACTGATCGGCCGGCGGCTCTCCGCAGCCGCCAGGGAGGGCCGGGTGCACCCGGCCCTCCCCCACTGTCGCAGGCCGTCCGCCCGCCCCGCCATTCCTGGAGAGCGCCCATGTCCCTGCCATCCGCCCCGCGCACCGGCGAGGCCGGGTCACCACCGGGGCGGCGGCGAGCGCCGGACGGCCGGGGCGGGGAGCCCGGGCTGGTGGACGGGACGGAGCTGGTCGGCGAGTTCGAGGACTCCGGCTACCGCGAACCGCCCCACCTGGTCTGCCGCCCCGACGGTCAGCTCGTGCGGCTCCCGGCCCTGCTGTACCGGGTCGTCAGAGCGCTGGACGGCCGGCACCGGGAGCGTCAGGACGGGCCGCCGGACGACGGCCGGGCGATCACGGCGCTGGTGGCGGACGAGCTCAGCCGGGAGACGGGCCGGCAATTCACCGCCGCGCACGTCGCATTCCTCATCGACGAGAAACTCGCACCGCTCGGCATCACCACCCACAGCGACGGTTCGCCGCCTCCGCCCACACCCAGGACCGACCCGTTCCTCTCCTTCCGTTTCCGGCTGGCGGTCGTCCCCGAGCACGTCACCTGGTTTCTCTCGGGGCTCTTCGCGTGGCTGTTCCGTCCGCTGCTCGTCGCGCTCGGCATCTGTGCCTTCGTGGCGGGTGAAGCGTGGCTGTGGACGACGCAGAACACCGGTGCCGCACTGCAGGAAGTGCTGTCGGCCCCGTCCAGCGTTCTCCTCGTCGTTCTGCTGGCCGTCGCCTCGTGCGCCTTTCACGAACTGGGCCACGGCGCAGCGTGCCGGTACGGGGGCGTACGGCCCGGCGCCATGGGATGCGGCATCTATCTCGTGTGGCCCGCCTTCTACACCGACATCACCAACTCCTATCGGCTGGGCCGTGCCGGGCGCATCCGGGCCGACTTGGGCGGCGTCTACTTCAACGCACTGTTCACTCTCGGGCTGCTGGGCGTTTACGCGCTCACCGGATTCCCGCTGCTTCTCGTGGCGATCCTCTCCGTCCATCTCGAAATCATTCAACAGCTGCTTCCCACGCTGCGGTTCGACGGCTACTACATCGTCGCGGACCTGGTCGGCATTCCCGACCTCTTCAAATACATCGCCCCCATTCTCAAGCGGGTCCTGCTGCGCAGGCCTCAGGACGACCGGCTCCGGGATCTCAAGCGATGGCCTCAAATCGTCGTCACCGTATGGGTCCTGTTCCTGGTTCCGGCGCTCACCCTCCAGTTGGGCATGGTGGTCGTCAATCTGCCCCAACTGCTCCAGGCGGACTGGCAGACAGCGGTCCTGCTGATCGCACGCGCCGGCGCGGCGGGCCTTCAGCCGCTCGCGGTGCTCTCGGCCTGCCTCCAGATCCTGCTGCTCGCACTGCCCGTCGCCGGTCTGCTGCTGGCGCTGGTGCGGCCGTTGCGCTCCTTCGTCCGGTTCGTCTGCCGAGCAGGCCGACTAATCAAGTTTGACTAATGAATCGCTCCGGCTTACCTTCGTGGCAGTAGGTCCGGCATGCCTGACGCTGCTGCCGGTACGTCCCATGTGTGCACCAGCACGGAGGAGAGATCGTGACGGTTCTGCCCGACACCGGCTACTGCCCCACTGACGAGGAACTGTCCGGAATCCAGAAGTGGTTCGCCGCGTACGACGCAGCCAGTGGCCGACGCGACATCGAGGCCATGGCCGACGCCGCGGTCTTCCCGCTCAACCTCGTGAGCGACGACTCCGCGGGGCAGGGGGCGAGCACCCAGTGGGACCGGCAGCAGTTCGTCGCAGCCATGACCCGCATCATGGGGGACGGTGACGAGGACATCACCTTCGAGTCCACCCGCACCCCGGTCTTCCTCGGCCCCTCCCTCGCCGTGGTCTTCACCGACTCGGTCATGACCGTGGAGGGGCGGACACAGCGGCTGCGCTACGCGGACATCCTCGTCCGGCGGGGCGACTCGTGGGCGTTCCAGACCATGATCCAGGGCGGTTGGGGAGACCAGTTGGCCTGACCGGTCACGCGCGCCCGCCACGCCTGGGCCTGGGCGGTGTACAGCGCGGCCGACGGCAGCACGGAGGACGACGCCCGCCCTTCACGGCGACGATGGCCGCGCTGGAGCATTCGTCTGATTCATTTCGCCGATCATCTGCCACAACCGCAGCGCCCGGCTTCGGTGTTGGCGCGCCATGTGATGGAGGCCGGCGGCGGCGTCCAGGTCGCCGATCAGTTGCCAGCATGTGGCCTCGTCCTGACGGTCGCCGTGCCGGTTGAACAGGCCCGCCGCGCGCTCCAACGCCGGGCCCGCCCGGTCCCGGTCGTCCTGACCCGCGTGCACGCGGCCGACTTCCAGCAGCGTGTACGCGGCGCACCGCTCGTCGGCCAGTTTCTCGAAGGTGGCCAGCGCCTGCCCCAGGCAGCGCAGCGCCTCGTCCGGATCACCGCGCCGGTCGTGCAACCGGCTGAACCGCCGCAGCACGACGGCCACGCGGTGCTCGTCATCAAGCTCCCTGGCCAGGCGCAAGGCTTCGGTGAACCAGGAGTCCGCCTCTTCGAGTTGACCCTGCATGAGTCGCATCACGGCCATGGAGCAGGACAGCTGTGCTTCGATGCGCCGGTCGCCTTCACCGACCGCGATGGCCAGCGCTTGCTCCACACGTTCGAGTGCTTCGTCGTCACGGCCCTGCACCCGGCTGACCGTACTGAGCGTCGCCACCGACAACGCCTCGCCGAGCTTGTCCCCACCGTCCCGGCACAGTTCGATGGAGGACTCCAGGGCGCGGGTGGCCCGGTCGAATTCGTCCTGGTAGATGTGCAGCTGGCCAAGTCCGCGCAGCAGCACCGATGCCCCGCGCGCGTTGCCGGCGGCTTCGGCCGCGTCCAACGCGAGTCGGTGCCCGTGCTGCCAGTCCTGATACAGACACCGGTGGTCGTAGTAGGTCGCCGTGCCGGCCGCCAGCTCCCAGGCCAGCTCGTCCAGGCCCCAGTCCACGGCCAGTTTCACGGCGCCGAGCAGGTTGTCGCGTTCCGTGTCGAACCAGCCGAACGGATCGGCCATGAGCCGGTCCACGACCGCATCGGGCAGCGATCGGCGCGGTGCCGAACCGGGCGCAGCGGCCAGCAGCCCGCCCGGCAGCCGGTCGGTGCCGCGCCTGACCAGATCGAGCCAGACGGAGAGCACCCGGACGATCGCGTCCCGCTTGTCCGCCGTCGGCAGCGGTGCAGCGATCTCCATGGCACAGGTCCTGATCAGGTCGTGCAGTCGATAGCGCGGCTCGCCGAGGGCGTCGGTGGCGGTCAGCCGCACCAGACTGGCGTCGACGAGGGTGTCCAGCACTTCTTCGCCGTCCGAGCGGTCCAGCAGCGGGCCGACCACCCAGCCGGGCAGGGTGCAGGCGCCGAGCAGACCCAGCAGACTCAGCGCGCGCACCGCGGCGGCCGGCAGCAGCCGCAGGCTCAGATCGACGCTGGCGCGCACGCTGAGATCCCCGATCCTCAGCTCGGCCAGCCGCCGGGACTCGTCCTCGATCCGTTCCCGCAGCACCCGCAGCGACCAGGCCGGGCGGCCGGTGAGCTTGGCGCTGGCGATCCGGATCGCCAGCGGCAGGTTGCCGCAGCAGTCGAGGATCGCGCCGGCCTCCGCCGGTTCCCGCTCGACCCGCCGTCGCCCGATGATGCCCGTGAACAACTCCCGCGCCTCTGCCGGGTCCAGCACGTCCAGGTCGATGTGCCGGGCGCCGGGAAGTTGCGTCAGCAGAGTGCGGCTGGTGATCAGCACGGCACAGCCGTCGGCCCCGGGCAGCAACGGCAGCACTTGATCGGCGCGGCCGGCATCGTCCAGCACCACCAGCATCCGGCGGTCCGCCAGCAACGACCGGTAGAGCGCGGCCCGTTCGGACAGCCCGTTCGGGATCGCGCTGCCGGCGATCGACAGTGCACGCAGCACCTCGGCCAGCATCAGCGCCGGGTCCCGCGGCTCGTCCGATGTCCCGGCGAGGTCGAGGTAGAGCTGGCCGTCGGGGAAGAGTGCGCTCGTCAGCCGCGCGGCGTGCGTCACCAGACAGGACTTGCCGACACCTGGACCGCCCACGACGACGGCCACCGGAGCCCGGTTCGACACCGACACGTCGAGCAATCGGGCGACCTCGGCCAGCGCGTCGGCCCGGCCCACGAAGTCGGGGACATCGAGCGGCAGTTGACGCACCGGCATCGCCATTGCCGGCCCGGGGGCCGCCGGGGCAGGGCTCTCCGGTGGCATGGCCGAGGGGCCATGTGCCGGGATCGTGGCCGTCAGGGCGGGATCTGCGGTCAGGATGCGCTGATGCAGCGTCTGCAGCGGCGGGGTGGGGTCGACGCCGAGTTCGTCGGCCAGTGTCCGGCGCAGCCGCTCGTACACCTGCAGCGCCTCGCCCTGTCTTCGACACCGGTAGAGGGCGACCATCAGGTGTTCGGCGACCTGCTCGTCGTAGGGGTGCTCGCGGAGCAGAGCGGTCAGTTCATCGACGACCTCTCGGTGACGCCCCAGGTCGAGTTCGATGGCCAGGCACCGTTTGTGCGTGGCCGCGCGTTTCTCGTTCAGCCGTGCCGCATCGATCTCCAGGGCTTGGCCGGGAATGTCGACCAGGGCGTTTCCGCGCCAGCAAGCGAGCGCCCGCCGCAGCGCGACCGCTGTCTCGAACGGGGTCGTGTGCTGTTCGGCGAGGTGTCGCTGGTGGTCGAACTCCAGCAGGTCGAGCTGGTCTTGAGCCAGGCGGATCTCGTAGCCGCCGCGCCGCGTGCTGATCAGGGTGCCGGGTGCTCCGCAGACGACGAGGTTGCGGCGCAGCCCGGAGACGGCGTCCTGGACCTGGCGGACCGCGGTGGCGGGCGCGTTCGTGTCCCACATCACGGCGACGAGCCGTTCCATGGGGACGATGTTGTTGGCGTCGATCAGAAGTGCTGCCAGCATCTTGGCCTGCCGCGGCCCGTTCAACGGGACCGTGCGTCCGGCGATCTCTGCGTGCAACGGCCCCAGTAAGCCGAATCTCATGCTCCCCCTGGTACGTGACGATGAGCGCCGTTCCTCCTGGCTGACCCCGCACTAGGACGAACCTAGGACGGCCGACGGATGTGTGTCCATAGCGTGTTGCCCCCTGAAGCTCGTCGCAGGGTGGCACGGCCGACGAACTCCGCCGTGCCCGCGGCCGCACACGCACCGCCACACCACTTCCGATCGACGAAACGACACAAGGAGCACTCATCAGCCATGGCTCGCAACTGGAAGACCTTCGGCGCACTGGCAGTCGCAGGTTGCTGCGCCACGATCGGCCTCACCACGGGCACCGCTGAGGCGCAGACAACGATCAAGACCGGCAACGTCACGCAAGCCGGTCCGTACAACGACTACGGAAGAACCGGCAACTACCAGTTCGTGGCGAACAATTGGGACAGTCGCTACCAGCGCTACCAGCAGTCGTTCGTCTGGGTATCCGGGCAGGACGGCGGCAAGGACATGGCCCACTGCCTCCGGGGCAACGGCGGAGGAAACTGGTACGAGTCCTCGATCGTCGCGCGCCACGGTACGAACTCCTCGCACTACGACTGCACCAGCAACGGCACCTACAACCGGGGTTTCGACCAGGTGGGCGTCGACCTGAGCAACTGGTGACAGTTGCCTGAGCAGGCAGCGCAAGTCCTGGTGCGCCCCGGTTCGGAGCGCACCGGGGCACACCGGCCGAAGGAGGAGGCCCGGACGATGCTGGGCAGACACAAGACCCTTGCGGTCGCACTGGCCGTGATCATTGCCGCGACGGTCGCGGCGGGGTTCGCGTATTTCCCGTCCGACGACGGCCGGACGGCCCGGGCGAGGGCCAACACCCGCCGTTTCGTGCTGATCCTGGCAGGCGCTTCCGGCCAGTCGGAGTCGGGAAAATTCGACCTCGAGGTTGCCGCTCGCACGGAGGCCCTGACATCCGCATGCATGAAGTCGCACGGCTTCCAGTACCTGCCCAAGGACCCGCACAGCGTGGTTGACGTCGAGGACGCATCAGACTTTTCGAGCCTCGACTACGCGCGCAAACACGGGTTCGGGATATCGGTGTTCCCCCACTTCGCCCCTGAGGCCACGGCAGCCAAGAGCTACGTGAAGAGCCTTTCAGCTGCTTCCCTCAAGGCTTACGATGCGGCCCTCCCCGGGTGCGTGGACAGCTCGCAGCGCACAACCGAGAAGGAATACGGAATCCCGGAGGCGAACTCCGAGTGGGCTCGGGTGGACGGTGAGGTGCAGCACGACAGACGTTACCGATCGGCACTTGAGACGTGGAGATCCTGTGCGGCGGCGGTCGGGCATCCGGCGCAATCCCGTCTCGCGCTCATCACGGACCTGCGCAAGGAATACACGTCCGTGATGGCCGGCGTTCAGGGTGGGGACCACGTGCTGCCGCAGGACCAACTGGCGCCGCTGGCCGCCCAGAATCCCAAGTGGCAGAAGTTCCATCAATCGGAACTCGATGCCGCCGTGGCGACATTTCCCTGCTCACAAGCCGCCGATCGGACATACGTGTCCACCTTCCTCCAGTACCTGAACCGGAACAGCTGAGGGCGGCACGCCGGAGGGAGCCGCCGCCGGCACGGCCGACGGCCCGAGAGGCGGACGGCACCCGCCCCTCGGCCTCGCTCCTCCACATACTCGATGCGATTTGCCTAAAGGCTTTAGGCACCCACATAATCGTTTCTGCCCGCAGGAGGCCCAGAAGGACCAAGAGGAGAGCCATGGCGCGCGCAGGACTGACCACGGAACGCCTGACCCGGGCGGGGGCGGAGCTGGCCGACGAGGTCGGCTTCGAGCAGGTGACCGTCTCGGCGCTCGCCCGGCGGTTCGACGTCAAGGTCGCGAGCCTGTACTCGCACCTGAAGAGCTCCCAGGATCTCAAGACCCGGATCGCCCTGCTCGCACTGGAGGAACTCGCCGACCGGGCCGCCGACGCCATGGCCGGGCGGGCCGGCAAGGACGCCCTGACCGCCTTCGCGAACGTCCTCCGCGACTACGCCCGGGAGCATCCCGGCCGCTACGCAGCGGCCCGTCTCCGGCTCGACCCGGAGACGGCTGCCGCCAGCGCCGGCGTCAGGCATGCGCGGATGATGCGGGCGATCCTGCGCGGCTACGACCTGGAGGAGCCCGACCAGACGCATGCGGTCCGGTTGTTGGGCAGCGTCTTCCACGGCTACGTCAGCCTGGAGGCGGGCGGAGGGTTCAGCCACAGCGCCCCCGACTCGCAGGAATCGTGGTCCCGGATCCTGGACTCCCTCGACGCCCTGCTGCGCAACTGGCCTGCGGCACCCTAGGGCGTGTCCGGCGGGTCTTCGTTGCGCGGCACCACGGCGCCCCGAAGGGGCGCGGGGAACTGCGCGACCAGCCACGACGCGCCCGCAGTCGAGGTTCTCGGGGCTTCGCCCCGGACCCCTGAGCTGCTGCGTCGGCTGCAGGCCAGCGGTGGCTGATCGCGCCCACGCGGCGGAGCCGCACATCGAAACAGCCCCGCGCCCCGAAGGGGCGCGATCACGCACCGCCCCGCGCGCCCCGCCGCTCCGTCATCCGTAAACGTTGATCGACAAGACGAGAGCATGAACACCACCAAGCACGACTGGATCACCACGCCCATCACCGCGGATCTCCTGCGCGGCGCCCTCGAGTTGGAGCACACCGCGCACGGGGTGCTGCCGCACCGGCTGCCCGCGTGGGCCCGCGCCCAGTGCACCGACGGTCAGCTCGCCATGGCCGAGGCCCAGCCCTCCGGCATACGGCTGGTCCTCCGGACCCGGGCCACCGCCGTCGAGCTGGACACGCTGCCCACCAAGCGCGTCTACGCGGGCGCCCCGCCCCGTCCGGACGGTGTGTACGACCTGCTCGTCGACGGCCGACCGGCCGGTCAGGGCGGCGTGGCCGGCGGCAACACTCTGACCATCGACATGACGACCGGAACCGCCGAGAGCCGGCCCGGACCGGTCGGCACCCTCCGTTTCACCGGGCTGCCCGGCCGGGACAAGGACGTCGAGATCTGGCTGCCGCACAACGAGACCACCGAACTCGTCGCCCTGCGCACCGACGCCCCCGTCGGGCCCGCGCCGGACCGTGGCCGCAAGGTGTGGCTGCACCACGGCAGTTCGATCAGCCACGGTTCCGACGCCGCGAGCCCCACGACGATCTGGCCCGCACGCGCCGCGTCCCTCGGCGGCGTGGAACTGATCAACCTGGGGCTGGGCGGCAGCGCGCTGCTCGACCCGTTCGTCGCCCGTACCGTGCGCGACACCCCGGCCGACCTGATCAGCGTCAAGATCGGCATCAATCTCGTCAACACCGACCTGATGCGCCTGCGTGCCTTCGGCCCTGCCGTCCACGGCTTCCTCGACACCATCCGTGATGGCCACCCCACCGCACCGCTGCTGGTCGTCTCGCCCGTCCTGTGCCCCATCCACGAGGACACCCCGGGGCCCAGCGCACCGGACTTCACCGCCCTCGCCGCCGGACGACTGCAGTTCCGGGCCGCGGGTGATCCGGCGGAGCGCGCGAGCGGGAAGCTGACCCTGGGCGTCGTCCGGGACGAACTGGCCCGCATCGTGCAGCAGCGCGCGGCCGACGACCCGAACCTGCACTATCTCGACGGCCGCGAACTCTACGGCCAGGGCGACTCCGCCGAACTGCCGCTGCCCGACGGGCTCCACCCGGACGCCGCCACCCACCGTCTCATCGGTGAACGCTTCGCCGGGCTGGTGTTCAGCAACGGCGGTCCCTTCGCGGACCGCAGCACCTGACATCGGCAGGGCGCGATGCACACGCACATGCATGCACATCGAGCCCTGCCCTGCTGCTGCCGTCGTCAGGAAGCCGGCAGGGCGATCAGTGCCTTCTGCCGTGCTTTCGGGGCCTGTCCCGGCTTCTCGCTGACGTAGCCCGCCGAGAGGTACAGCCGCCCGTGGCTGACCAGGGCCAGCGGGTCGGAGCCGATCCATGCGGTACGGGGCGTCGGCGCATAGCGGCGCACCAGCGTCTGACGGCCTGTTGCGGGATCGAAGCGCACGAGCCGGGCAGGGTCGTGGATGTTGCCCGCCATGTAGGCCAGGACGTCGTCGGTGTCCGAGGCGACGGCGTAGAAGTCCTGCAGGTAGCCGCGCGACCGCTGCTCCCACAGACGCTGTCCGTTCGTCAGCGACCAGGCGACCAGCTTGTTGTTGTCGGTCGCGTCCGTCTCCTTGCTCTGCGCCACGACGAAGATCTTGTCGCCCTTGATCTGGACGTTGGCGGCAGGGCTGCCGTCGGTGGTCAGCAGTTCGCGGTCGGTGTCGGAGCCGCCGGCGAGGCGGGTGCGGAGCCGGCCGTCGTCGTCGAGCACCACCGGGCGCAGCTGCTTCATGTCGCGGGACTCGGGCACGTTGACGACGACCGGCGAGGTGGCAAGTACCTTGGCTTCGCCGCCGTGTTCACCGAGCCGGTAGGCCCACTGGGGGCGTCCCGTGGCGGGGTCGACGCCGACGGCGTCGTAGACGGTGTCGCGGGCCTCGTTCCAGCAGGACTGCAGGCGGACGAGCCGGTGGCCGCCGGTGTAGCCCATGCTGATGTTGCCATGGGTGCCCTGGCAGTCCTTGCCGCCGAGGAGTTCGTCGGTCTCCTTCCACAGCAGGGTGCCGTCGCCGACCCGCAATGCGCTGGTGCGGTGCCCGGCCGCCGAGACGACCACGGTGTCACCGCTGCGGGCGATCTTGTCGCCCGCGCCGATGACCTTGTCGTCGGCGTCGAGGGTGTGCTCCCAGAGCACCCTGCCGGAGGCCAGATCGACGGCGGCGAAGGTGGAGCAGATGTCCCCCTTGCCACGGGCGAAGACGGCGACGCCGCCGGTGGAGTCGGTGGATGCCTGGCAGAGCCTGGTGCCGTCGGGGTTGCGGGTGGTCCACAACTCCTTGCCGCTGTCCGGTTCGTAGGCGTGGACGCCGTCCGGCAGGGCCTTGACGACGGCCTTGTCCGTGAACCAGACGCCGCGGATCATCTGCGGGTGCTCGGCGCCGGTCGGCATGTAGGGCACGCTCCACGACCCCTTGCCGGCCTCCGCCCCACGGTGCCACCCTCCCGGGCGCACGCCCAGGGCGGGCCACAACCACCAGACGCCGACGGCCACGACGGCGGCGAAGGCGAGGAGCGCGGCCACGACCATGCCGACGATCCTGGCCGAGGACGTGGTGGCCGGTGCGGGCGCGCCGCCGTACCGGGGTGCAGGCGCGGTGACGGCGCTGCCGTCGGCCGGCTGCTGCTCGTGGGACGGCAGGGGGCTTCGGTGTGCGGCATCGTTCACCGCGGGGTACTCCTCGGGCAGTCGGGCCCACTCGGCCGCGAACGCCTTTCCGGCACCCGGCGTGTGGTCGGTCGTCGGTCTGTCGTCCGACGGCCATTTCTATCAAACCGGGGCAGGGTGCTCCTCTCCGCCTCCTCTCCGCCTCCGTTCCCCCTCTTCTCCGGCCCGTATATCGCTGAAGGGGAACGGGGTTTGCGCTCCGGAATCCGCGGTGATGCCCTGATCACTCTCGGTTCCTCCTTGCGCGGTGGGATCGCACCTCCGGTGCCGGAATGCGCAGTGTCCGCCCGAACGGGTAGTCTGCGGCCCACATATACTGGGGGGTAATATGCAAGTCCGGGCACACGAGACATTCCTGTCCGACCCGCGCAGCCGCAGAGCCGACGACGTGCTGGCCATGCACCGCTCCGCCCGCAGGGGCGGCACCCGGTCCCTGCTGCGATGGCTCGCCGGGCGCACCGGAGTTCACGTACTGCTGATCGCCACCGACGGCACGGTCCTGGCCGCGGACGGCGGCACCGGAGCAGCGGGCCACACCGAACTCGCCCGGAGCGGAGCGGAGGAGCTGCACTCCCGCGGCCTGGGGTCTCTGGCCCTCGACGGAGAGAGCAGTACGGCCCTCCTGGTCTCTCTGAACGGAGCGCGGAAACACTCCGCGCCCGCCCTCGCCGCCGTCACGCCCCGGCCGGTGCCGGACGGATTGGCGCTGCTGCTCTCCGACGTGGCATCGGCTCTGGACCTGTGCTGGAGGTCGGAACAGGCCGAACGGCAGTGGCGCCGCCTCGAACTCGCCGAGGTGCGCAACCGGGAGGCAGTGCTGCACCTGCTGATGAACGGTCATGTCGCCACCGCACGGCAGATCGCGGACGTCCTGGAGCCGGCGCTGCCCGACATGATCCGGTACCTCGTCGCCGAGGCCCCGCCCCGCCTGCGGAGTGCGTTGGCACGCAGGTGTGCCGAACTCGCGCCCGGCGCCTGGGTCGTACCGTGTCCGGTGTACGAGGACCACGTGCTCGTCCTGGCCCCGTCGGCCCCCGGAGCAGGTGCCGAGGAGGCCCGGGCGCTCGCCTCGGCCGTTGCAGAGGCATCGGGCGACTTCGCGGTCGGCGTGAGCGAGGCCGTCCCCCTGCGCGACGCGGCCACCGGCTACGCGCAGGCCTTCCACGCCCTGGTGACGGCGCGCAGCCGTACGGACCGATGGGCGACGTTCACCTGCCGGCCCGATCCCGCCCTCGTGCTCGGGCCGACGGCGCGGGAGTGGGCCGCGCAGGTGCTGGCGCCCCTGCGCACGTACTTCGCACGGCGCCCCCAGGACCCCGACAGCGCCGAACTCGCCGTCACAGCGAACTCCTGGCTCGCTTTCTCCTCACAGGCGACCACCTACCTCAAGATCCACCGGAACACCCTGTCCGCCCGGCTGAGGCTCATGGAGGACCTGCTGTCCCTCGACCTGGACCGGCTCGCCGACCAGTCCCTCCTGGCGCTGGCCCTGCGCGCGGACTCCGGCCCGCGCACCCGCCCTTCGGAGCCCGGCACCGTCCGGGACACGGCGCCGCGCTCGCTCGACGACCTCCTGACCCGGCCGGCCGCCGTGGAGTGGGCCCGCAACCTGCTGCGCCCCGTCGAGGCGCTCTCCCCCGCCACCGGCCTCGGGCACACGCTGGACACCTGGCTGCGCAACGACGCCCGGCTCGCCCCCACGGCCACGGAGATGTCGCTGTCGACCACGGCGGTCCGCAAACGTCTCACCCGCGTCGAGGAACTCCTCGGACGCTCCCTGCTCCGCGCCCCCAGTGACCGTCACGACCTGTGGCTCGCCAAACGCGCCCTGCACCTCACGGATGCCGCGCGGCAGTGCGCGGCAATGCCCGGTTGAGGCACCTCGTGGATGCGCTGCGGACGGCGCCCCACCCGGACTTGGAGAATGGATCCATGCATATCCGAGCAGCACACCTGGACGAACTGCCTGTCCTCCAGGACATCGAGAGAGCCGCCGGACAGTGTTTCCGGACGATCGGCATGCCCGAGATCGCCGACGACGAGCCTCCCTCGATCGGCGAACTCGCCCGCCACCAGCGCGCCGGCCTGGCCTGGGTCGCGGTCGACGACGCCGATGTCCCGGTCGCGTATCTGATCGCGGACCGCGTCGACGGCAACCTCCATGTGGAGCAGGTGTCGGTGCATCCGGGCAGTGCGCGTCGCGGTATCGGCCGGTCCCTGCTGGACGTGCTGGCCGCCCGGGCCATGAGCGAGGGGGCGCCCGCGCTGACCCTCACCACGTTCACCGGGGTTCCGTGGAACGCCCCTTACTACGCGCGCCTGGGTTTCCTGCCCCTGGACGACGGCGAACTCACCCCCGGCCTGGAGCGGATCCGCCGGCACGAAGCGGCACTCGGCCTGGACCGGTGGCCGCGGACCTGCATGCGCCGGACGCTGTGAGTCGGACACTGCGAGTCGGGCGCTGCGCCAGCATCAACTCCGGGTGTTTGCAAGGGTGATGGCCGCACCCAGGAGCGAGCCGGCCAGGACACCGATGCCGTGGTTGTTCCGAAGGACGCACAGCACCACGCCCGCGGCCGGGACCAGCAGCGAGAGCCGGCGCAGCGCCATGCGTTCACCGGTCAGGACGTACGAGCACGCGAGGGCGCCGACCAGGCCGCACAGCCCGACCGAGTCGCCGCCGCCGTGCACGCTCCAGCCCGCCATGCTCACCGCGTGTGCGGCGGCACCGCTCACCACGAAGAGCAGCGGCATGCGGACCGGGCCGAACAGCCGCTGCGCGGCCGGGGCGACGACCGCGGCCGCGACGAGGTTGAAGGCGAGCTGGCCCGGGCCCGAGGTCTGCACCAGCAGCGCGGTGAGCGCCCGCCACCACGGTCCGTCGGGCGTGCGCTCCAGATGGGGCATGACACCGGGAACGGCCGTCTGCACCGCGGCCATCACCGCCATCACCCCGACCAGTACCGCGGCGGCCCACGGCACCGGACGCCCCCACAGCGTGCGCACCAGCTCGGGCGGAGCGACCCGGCGCCGGCCCGTCTGCGCCGTGATGACCTCGGCACCGGGCATGACCACGGCGGCCGCACAGGTGTACAGGGCGATGGTGTGCACGTTCATGGCCCAAGCCTGCCGAATGCGGGGCTCCGGACGGCAGGGAGGGATGTGGGGCGGCCGTCGTGACAAATGTACTGGCGGCCGGTGTCAGGGCATCACCCGCCGGTCGGGGCGGTGGCCTTGTCGTCCTCGTCCTCTCTGTCGTCCTGGTTGTCGTCCTCTCCCTCGTCGGCCCGGACCTTCTGCCACGCGCGGATCTCGGCCTCGGCGACGGGCTCGAACTCCGGCCGGTGCTCGGCGACGCGCACCCAGACGTACGCGCGGCGGCGGTGGTTCTCGGCGCGCTCGCCCTCCGGCACCGGCTCGCCCTGCAGAGCGGCGGACAGGAAGTCGTCGCTCTGCTCGGCCAGTGCGGCGAGCAGGAGCAGGGCGTCACCGGGGTGGGCGACGTCGGGGCCGGTCGCCGACAGCAGGAGCGTACGGTCCTCGGCCACTTCATCGGGCTGCTGTTCACTCATCCGGGTCTCCTTCCGAACATCTGAACCCCGCCCTGCCTCAACGACGCCGCGGCCGCAGGGACACGCATCCCTGCGGCCGGGCCTGCGCCGTACCGGTCAGCCGCAGCGTCCGGCCGGGCGGGAACGGGTGACGAGGTCGGTGTAGCCGGTCGTGGCGTCGAACCACACCACCCGGGTGCCGCTGTCGGCCGCACCCGACAGTTGCTCACCGCGGTTGCAGGAGACCCGCACCCTGCGTGAGCCGTCGGTGGAGAACTGCCAGAGCTTGGACAGCGTCTCGTTGCGGTACTGCGGGTCGGCCGTCCGCGCGGTGACGGTCACCGCGCCCTCGGTGGCCGACAGGCGGGTGCCCTGCAGCGCGTCCTTGCCGCTGCCCGGGCTGATGTCGATGACACCGGAGCCGTCGAGGTTCACGCGGCGCACCGCGGTCAGGTCGCTGGGCCAGTGGTCCCTGGTCAGCCAGAAGACGTACTTGCCGGTGACGGCGGTCTGGTGGACCGACTCCTGGGGCGTGAGCTGCTGCAGCACCGTCCGCTTCCCCGTCGCGGTGTCCAGAACCTCGATGTCGGTGCGCCACTTGCGGTTCTCGCGGTGCCAGTCGACAAAGGCGATCCGGCCGTCGGCGATGGACGGCATGGACGTGGACGGGCCGCGTCCCGGGCCGTCGCCGCCCGGCGTGATGTACGTCGGGTCCGTGTCGCCCATCCGCAGGTACACCCGGCGAGCGGCCGGGCGAGGATCTCCGTCTTCCAGCCCTTGTACGCCTGCCACACCACGGTCTTGCCGTCGGTGACCGGAGAGACGTGGTAGCGGCCGTCGTTGGGGCTGATCAGCTTGGGCGCGCCGGAGCCGTCGGTGCGCCCGGCCCAGACCGAGTAGGCCTCGCTGCCGTCGTCGTTGGACCGGGAGGCGGTCCACCAGCCGCCGCCCGCGCCGACGCCGGTGTCGATGGTGTTCACCTTGCCGAGCAGCTGGTCGGAGTCCACGCCCACGGCCAGTTCCCAGTTCGGGACGATGCCGTGGGCGTTGAAGGCGCGCTCGACGGACTTCAGGTCGTCGTCCGGGACCTTGAGGTCCTTGGCGGCGGCGATGACCGCGTCGCGGCCCTCGGTGAAGCCGTCGAGGGGCGTCATGTACGCGGTGAGCGCCCTGTAGACGATCCTGTCGGCGAGCGTGCGGTCCAGATCCTTGCGGATGTCCCACAACGCGCCCGAGAAGATGGTGGAGTTGAGATGGACGCCTCCGCTGTCGGTGCCGAAGCCCGCGCCGACGAAGGATCCGGAGGTGGTCCTGCCGTCGTTCAGGTCGCGGAGCGCGCAGTCGCGCGGGGCCTTCGTGCGGCACAGCGTGCCGCCCACGAGGCCGGAGTCGGGGCTGTCCGTGGGGATGTTGTAGGTGTCGTCCTTGAGCGCGGTGCCGAAGTAGTCGGCGATCGCCTCGTCCAGGGCACCGGACTGGCCTGCGTAGACGAGGTTCGCGCTGTTCTCGACGACGCCCTGCGTCATCTCGTGGCCGACGACGTCCAGGCCGGCGGAGAGCGGGCGGTACTCGCTGTCGCCGCTGCCGTACACCGCCTTGGTGCCGTCCCAGAAGGCGTTGCCGTACGGTCCGCCGTAATCGCGCACGCCGACGAGGGAGTGCAACGCGTCCGAAGCCTGTCCGACCGGACAGGCGTCTTGGGCAGGGCCATGCAAGCGGGGATATGACAGCGGTATCAACGGTTACGGTTTCCGCCGGACGGCTTTCGGCCTTGATCGATCCGATGTCGGGACGTGTAGAGGCCCGAAGGGGGTGCACTGTGCACGAACCGATCGCCCTGCGCTGCGGCCCGTCATGACGGGCGGCGGCGCTCCGTCCGTACGGCCTCGACGAAGCGCTCCAGGGCCTGCGGGTCGTGCCGGAGGAACAAGTTGGGCTCGATGAGCTCCAGTTCCATGACCACCGGGTCACCGGCCTCGTTCAGTGCGAGGTCCACCCGTGCGAACAGCAGCGGGTCCAGTGCGGGAATCGCCGCCAGGGCCTGGAGCGCCGTGCGGATCTCCGTCTCGGTCGGCTTGTAACGGGTCACACCGGGGTGGGGTGCCCTGTCGTTGTCGATCACTCCCGGTTCGTTCAGGAGGGGCTGTTTGCGGATCGCGTGGCTGAAGGTGCCGGAGAAGAAGGCCAGGGCGCGTTCGCCTTCCTCCACGCGGCGCAGGTACGGCTGGATCATCACGGCGCGGCCCTGGTCCAGGAGCATGCGGGCGTGGCGTACGGCGTCGGCACGGCAGTCGGGCTCGTAGCGCGCGGTGTCGCGTGCGCCCAGGGAGACCACGGGTTTGACCACCACTCCCCCGGCCGCGTCGACGTCCGCCTCGCTGCACGGCCGGCCGGGTTCGAGCCATCGCGTCGGGACGACCGGGACCCCGCGTTCGGCGAGGTGGCGCAGGTAGTGCTTGTCGCTGTTCCAGCGCACCACGGGCGCCGGGTTCCGCAGCCGGGTGGCGTGGGCCGTCGCGTCGGCCCACGCCAGGAATTCGCCGAGGCGGTCCACGTAGTCCCAGGTCGAGCGGATGACCGCCAGGTCGAACCGGTCCCAGCGCACGGAGTCCGCGTCCCAGGGCACCGCTTCCGCGGCGCAGCCGTCGGCGCGGAGCGCCTCGACGAGCAGGGGGAGGTCCTCGTCGTGCTCGGCGCCGACGTCACTCGTCACCAGCGCGATCCTGTCAGCGCCCATGCGACTCTCCTGTCTCAGCAGCCCCTGCTACAGAAGACCACGCCGGACGCAGCCGGGCGGGGTACGGGCACGGCTTCGCCGTGTCGCGGTGCGGCAGCGCCCCGAAGGGGCGCGGGGAACTGCGCGACCGGCCACCGACGGCCTGCAGCCGACGCACCA
>NZ_JBSFWU010000097.1:0-28943 GCF_053594995.1 Streptomyces sp. NPDC002536 | reverse complement strand
AGCGCAGCGGCACGGTGACGCCACCGGGCACGGTGGACCGGCTCTGCCCAGGGCCGCCGCAGCCGCCGGGCACCCGTACGGCCTGGTGGTCTCGGCCGGGATCGGCGGCGGCTTCGTACCGGGCGCCCCGGTGGCGTCCCTCGTCGTCTCCGACGCGATCGTGGCCGCCGACCTGGGCGCGGAGACCGCCGACGGCTTCGTGCCCGTCACCGACCTGGGCTTCGGCGCCGTCGAACACCTGCCGCCCCCGGCCCTGGTGGACGCCGTGGCCGACGCCACGGGCGCCGCGCGCGGTGCGGTGCTCACCGTGTCGACCGTGACCGGCTCCGCCGCGCGGGCCGCCGGGCTGACGGACCGGCACCCCGGGGCACTGGCCGAGGCCATGGAGGGTTTCGGCGTCGCCGAGGCGGCGGCCGCGCACGGCGTGCCCGCCCTGGAGGTCCGCGCGATCTCCAACCCCGTCGGCCCGCGCGACCGCGCCGCCTGGCGCATCGGCGACGCGCTGGCCGCGCTCACGGACGCCTTCCGGGCGTTCCCGTTCGACCGGCTTCCGACCGTCCTCCAGGAAGGGACCGTCTCCCCGTGACCGAGCCGATCCGCATCGCGTACTCGCCCTGCCCCAACGACACCTTCGTCTTCGACGCCTGGGCCCACGGCCGCGTCCCCGGGGCGCCCGCCCTGGACGTCACCTTCGCGGACATCGACATCACGAACGGCATGGCCGAGCGCGGCGAGCTCGACGTGCTGAAGGTGTCGTACGCGGTCCTGCCCTGGGTGCTGGACGAGTACGCGCTGCTGCCCTGCGGCGGCGCGCTGGGCCGCGGCTGCGGCCCGCTGGTGCTCACCCGGGAGCCCGGGAAGCCCGCGGACCTGGCCGGGAAGACGGTCGCGGTGCCGAGCGAACGCTCCACCGCGTACCTGCTGTTCCGCCTGTGGGCGGCCGCCGAGGTGCCGGGCGGCGTCGGCGAGGTCGTCGTGCTGCCGTTCCACGAGATCATGCCCGCGGTGCGCGACGGCAAGGTGGACGCGGGCCTGGTGATCCACGAGGCCCGCTTCACGTACCCGGACTACGGTCTGAACTGCCTCGCCGACATGGGCCGGCACTGGGAGGACACCACCGGCCTGGCCATCCCGCTCGGCGCGATCATCGCCAAGCGCTCGCTGGGCGAGGAGATGCTGCAGCGGCTGGCGGCCGCTGCCAAGGCCTCCGTGCTCATGGCCTGGGACGACCCGGAGGCCTCCCGGCCGTACGTGCTCGCGCACGCGCAGGAGATGGACCCGGCCGTGACGGACCAGCACATCGGGCTCTACGTCAACGAGTTCACCGCCGGCCTCGGGGAGTCCGGCTATGCCGCCGTGCGCGGGCTGCTGACCCGCGCGGCGGCCGAGGGACTGGTGCCGCCCCTCGGCCCGGGCGCACTGGAGTTCGCCGGGAGGGCGTAGCCCGGGCGCGTCAGACGTCCAGCTGGTCGGCCACGGCGCGCAGCATGCCCGCAATCTTGCCGCCGTGCGCCTTGTCGGGGTAGCGGCCGCGCTCCAGCTGCTGCGTGACGTTCTCCAGGAGGGTCGTCAGGTCCTGGACGATCGAGGCCAGTTCGTCGGGCTTGCGGCGCTGGGCGGCCGCGACCGAGGGCGTCGGGTCGAGCAGGGTCACCGACAGCGCCTGGTCACCGCGCTGGCCCGCGACGACGCCGAACTCCACACGCTGGCCCGGCTTGAGGGCCTCGACCCCGTTGGGGAGCACCGAGGAGTGGACGAAGACGTCTCCGCCGTCGTCGCGGGAGAGAAAGCCGAAGCCCTTCTCGCTGTTGAACCACTTGACCTTGCCGGTAGGCACGTCTGTCCTCGTCCTCGTGTCTCGTCGGAATTACGGAAACTTCTGCAATCAACAGAAAAACAGCTCTGGATAGCACTACAGCGGGCCGCAAGACCCGCCACCCCAAGGCTAATGGTCCCGCGCCCGGTGACAAGACGTCCCCGGGCCGTACCTCTGCGCGTCCGCTCCCGTCCCCGTCCATCCGGCCGTCACCCCACCGGTCAGGGATCTACCCTGGTCAGGTGAGCAACGAAACGCCCCGAGCCGGGGATCTGCTGGTACGCACCGGTGCCGTCGTGTTCCTCGTCGGCGCAGTGGCCACCCTGGCCACGGTGGCCCCGCTGTTCCTCGGCGCCGATCCGCTGCCGCCCGTCGCGTACTTCGTGTGCATGCTGATGGGCGCCGGCTTCCTGATCGCCGCGGCCGGAGTGCTGCGCTCGGTGGCCGAACAGCGGCGTCAGGCGCGCGAGGCCGCGTCGGGGACGGCAGCCGCCCGGTAGCGGCGCAGCCAGCCGGGGAAGCCGGTGAGGTCCGGCAGAACCACGTCCGCACCCTCCGCGCGCAGTTCGGCCGCGTCGCACGGCCCCGTGGCCACCGCCACCGACAGCGCACCGGCCGTCCGCGCACCGCGCACGTCGCCGACGTGGTCGCCCACGTAGACGCTCGCCCCGTGCTCGCGCAGGGCGGTCGCCTTGCCCTCCGCCCACAGGCCGGCGCACAGTTCGTCGGGCTCGATGCCCAGGTGCTCCAGGTGCAGCCGGGCGTTGGTCGCGTACTTGGCCGTGACGACGATCGCCCGCCCGCCCGACTCCTGCACCGCGGCGACGGACTCGCGGGCGCCCGGCAGCGCGGGCGAGGGCGCGATGCCGTGGGCGGGATAGGAGGACAGGTAGATCTCCTCGGCCCCCGGCACCTCGTCCGCGGGGAACCAGTTGGCCAGCTCCCAGGTCAGCGGCGGGCCGATCCTGCTGACGACCAGGTCGACGTCGATGTACCGGCCGGTGGCCGCGGCCAGCGCCTCGTACGTGGCCCGGATGCCCGGGCGGGAGTCGACCAGGGTGAGGTCCAGGTCGAAGCCGACGGTGAACGGGGTTTCGGGATGCGGGGTTTCGCGTCGCGAGGTCATGCCCCACATTGTGCTGCCGCCCCACTTGTCCCGGTCATCCCACTCATCCCGGCCGCCTCGCCCGCCACAGCACGAACGCGGCCGAGGCCACCGCCGCCACCCGCACCACCACGGGCCACGTCGACGACAGGGCACCCGCCATCGCCCCCTGCGGTATCGGTTCTCCCCACCGCCCGTCCATGCGGCCCCACAACCACACCACGCCCCCCGCCACCACCAGCCCCGGCACCCCCATGACCGCCCACTTCGACTCGGTCTGGGTCAGCCGGCGCGTCACATACGCCAGCCCCCACCCCGCGACCAGCACCAGCAGGTTCCCCAGCACCGCGCCGGCGACCAGCAGCACCGCGACCAGCACCAGCAGCGGGCTCATCGGCACCGTCCCGCCGGCGCCCCGGCCGCGGCGCCGGCGCAGGCGCGCGAGGCCGCGGGCCGGGGTCTCCTCGGCCTCGACGGCCTCCTCCTGGCCCGGGATCCGGCCCGGAACCGGGTCCTCCGCCCCCTTCTGCGCGGGCTGCGCAGGTGCCGACGCGGGCGCCCCGGGCGCACCCGGCGGCTTGAGCATGTCCGGAATCTCGATCCCGCCCACGAACCCGTGCACCGCGTCCCCGGCCGTGAACGGACCCGGCTCCACCCGCCACCAGTCGGGGCTGGCGCCGGAACCGAGCTCCTCCTCCGTCGCCAGGTGCGGCGGCCGCGCCGCCCCCGGCGGCGTCCGCTGCGCCGGCACCTTCCCTGCCGTCTCCCCCGGCCGGCCCGCCGCCCCGGCGACCGCCTCCGACGGCGTCCCCAGCCCGTCGAGGATCCGCTGCACGGCGGCCGGCGTCTCCGCGCCCTCCACCGCCCTGCGCTGCTCGATCTCGGTGCGCAGCCGGGAGACCAGCCGCATCCGTTCGCCGGAGGTGAGCGACTTCCGCTGAGCCAGGTCCCCGACCCTGCTCAGGTAGTCGTACACAAGCTGATCACTCTCGATCCCCACCCGCCCGACGGTACCGCCTCCCTCCCGCCCCCGGACCGGGAACGGACACCGCGCACCTCTCCCGGCGGAGCCGTTGCGCCGGGCACCGGAACGAAGCAACGGCGACCCGGTACCGTAAGCAGAATGACCACTTCGCGGGAGACCGGCGCCCCGCGCACCCTCGCCGAGGAACTGCGCACCCGTCCCGACGACGCCCTGGCCGCCCTCCTGCGCGCCCGGCCCGACCTGCTGAACCCGGTGCCCGGCGACCTCACCCAGCTCGCCACCCGCGCCGCCACCCGGGCCTCGGTCGTCCGCGCCCTGGACCGCCTGGACCGCTTCACCCTGCAGGTCGCCGAGGCGCTCGCGGCGGCCCCGGACCCGTGCCCGTACCCGGTCCTGGAAAACCTGATGACCGGCGACAAACCGGCCGACGACCGCATCGCCCAGGCCCTCCCCCGCGCCGTCGCCGCCCTGCGCGACCAGGCCCTCGTCTGGGGCGGCGAGGACCGGCTGCGCCTCGTCCGCACCGTCCGCGAACTGCTCGCGCCCAGCGCCGCGCGCCCCTCGCCCACCGGCCTGGGCCCCACCGTCGCCGAGGCCACCGCCGGGATGTCCCCCGGCCGGATGCAGAAGATCATCGCCACCGCGGGACTGCCCGCCACCCACGACCCGGTGACCGCCGTCGCCGCCCTGACCGCCCTCTTCGAGGACCGCACGCGCATGGCGGAACTCCTCGCCTCGGCCCCCGAGGAGGCCCGCGCCGTCCTCGGCAAGCTGCTGTGGGGCCCGCCCTACGGCACCGTCACCGCCGACCCCGCCCCGCACCTGCGCTGGCTGCTCGACCGCGGGCTGCTCCTGCCGACCGCGCCCGGCAGCGTCGTCCTCCCCCGCGAGGCCGCCCTGCACCTGCGCGCCGGCCGCGCCCACCGCACCCCCGAACCCGCCGCGCCCGCGCTGGAACCCGTCACCGCCCACGCGGAACGGCTCGCCGACGCCACCGCCGCCGGGCAGGCGTTCACCGCCCTCGCCACCGTCGAGGAACTGCTCCAGACCTGGGAGACCGACGGCCCGCTCGTCCTGCGCGCGGGCGGCCTGAGCGTACGGGACCTCAAGCGCACCGCCACCGCCCTGGACACCACGGAGACCGCGGCCGCCTTCTGGACCGAACTCGCCCACGCCGCCGGGCTGCTGGCCTCCGACGGGGACGTCGACGAGCGCTACGCCCCCACCCCCGCCTCCGACGACTGGCTCGCGCTGCCCGCCGAGCAGCGCTGGGCGCACCTGGCCGGCGCCTGGCTCGCGGCCACCCGCACCCCCGGCCTCGTCGGCGACAAGGACGCCAAGGGCCGCACCCTCGCCGCCCTCGGCCCGGACCTGGACCGCTCCCCCGCCCCCGAGGTGCGCCGCCGCGTCCTGGAGCTCCTCGCCTCGCTGCCCGCCGGGACGTCCGTCTCCCCCGACGCCCTCCTCGCCCGGCTGCAGTGGGAACGCCCGCCGCGCACCGCCACCGACGACCTGCGCGCCCGGCTGGCCCAGTGGACCCTGGACGAGGCCGAACTGCTCGGCGTCACCGGCCGCGGCGCCCTCTCCGCCCACGGCCGCGCCCTCCTGGACGGCTCGGAGGCGACGGCCGCGGGCCTGCTCGCCCCCCTCCTCCCCGAGCCCCTGGACCACGTCCTCCTCCAGGCCGACCTCACGGCCGTCGCCCCCGGCCCGCTCCGCCGGCCCCTCGCCCACATGCTGGGCGTCCTCGCCGACATCGAGTCCAAGGGCGGCGCCACCGTCTACCGCTTCACCCCGGACTCGGTGCGCCGCGCCCTGGACGCGGGCCGGACCGCCGGGGACGTCCTCGCCTTCCTGCGCGAGCACTCGCGCACCCCCGTGCCGCAGCCCCTCGCCTACCTCGTCGAGGACGTGGCCCGCCGGCACGGCCGGCTCCGCGTCGGCGCGGCCTCCTCCTACCTGCGCTGCGACGACGAGGCCGTGCTCGCCGAACTCCTCGCCGACCGCCGCTCCGCCCCACTGCGCCTGCGCCGCCTCGCCCCCACCGTGCTGGCCGCCCAGGCCGCGCCCGACGCCCTCCTGGAGGGCCTGCGCGCCATGGGCTACGCGCCCGCGGCGGAGTCCGCCGAGGGCGACGTGCTGATCGCCCGCGCCGACGTCCACCGCACCCCGCCGCGCACCGCCCCGGCCCCCGTGCCCGAGGGCCCGCCCGTCCCCGACGCGACCCTCCTCGGCGCCGCCGTCCGCGCCATCCGCGCCGGCGACATGGCCGCCACGGCCGAACGCAAACCCCTCGCCGCCCCGGCCCCCGCGGACGGCGGCCTCCCCCGCACCACCTCCGCCGAGACCCTCGCCACCATGCAGGCCGCCGTCCTCACCGGCGCCGCCGTCTGGATCGGCTACGTCAACGCCGAGGGCGCCGCCAGCCAGCGCGTGATCGCCCCGGTCCGGGTGGAGGGCGGCTTCGTCACGGCGTACGACCACACGGCGGACGAGGTGCGGACGTATCCGCTGCACCGGATCACCGGCGTGGCCGAGCTGGCGGACGACCACGCGTAGTGCGGGCGTGCGGCCTGCACGGGCCGCACGCCGAACCGTCAGCGCCCCTGCCGGACCAGCGCCCCCGGATCCAGCTCGACCGGGAACGGCTTCTCGACCAGCGTCTTGCGTCCGGCCTCGGCCACGACCCGCTCCGCGTAACGGCCGTTCTCCAGCTCGGAGATGATCAGCGCGGGCCGGGGCTCCAGCTCCAGCCGCCACAGGTGCTCGATACCCGCCTCCGCGTAGTACGGCGGCTTGAGCAGCCGGTCGGTACGGCGGCCGGAGGACGACGGCGAGACGATCTCCACTACGAGCAGCACGGCCTCGGCATCAAAGGTGACCGGATCCTCGGCGGCAGCGGCGGCATCTACTACCGCGATGTCCGGGATGAACAACCCATCGGGCAGCACCACATTGACCGCCTCCAGCACCTCGACCGGAGCTTTGGCCTCCTCGATGGCGGCGTCCAACAACATGGCCAGTCGCAGGGACGCCCGCTGATGCTTGCTTCCCGGAGCCGGTGACATCAAGAGTGCTTCCCCCATCAATTCGCGACGCTCACCACGGTCCTCCCCCAGAGCCAGGACCTCCTCTATCGTCCAGGGCCCGTAGTGGGGATCGTGTGCAACGCTCATCACGCCACCTCCTTCTCCGAAGCCGTCGCCATCAGTGTGACACCCGCCACCGACATCGGTCCGGGTTCCCCGCTCCCGTCCGCGATCTCGAAGCCGCGGCAGCAGCGATGCGGCACACTTGAAGTTTGGCCGTCCGGAAAGGTGCTCCCGTGAACTCAGGCCCTCTGATCGTCCAGAGCGACAAGACCCTGCTGTTGGAGGTCGACCACGAGCAGGCCGAGGCCTGCCGGCGGGCCATCGCCTCCTTCGCGGAGCTGGAGCGTGCCCCCGAGCACATCCACACCTACCGGATCACGCCGCTCGGCCTGTGGAACGCCCGGGCCGCCGGGCACGACGCCGAGCAGGTCGTCGACGCCCTCGTCACCCACTCCCGCTACCCCGTGCCGCACGCGCTGCTCGTCGACATCGCCGAGACCATGGACCGGTACGGGCGGCTGCGGCTGCTCAAGCACCCCACGCACGGGCTGGTGCTGGAGACGACCGACCGGCCGGTGCTGGAGGAGATCCTCCGCTCGAAGAAGATCCAGCCGCTCGTGGGCGCCCGCATCGACCCCGACACCGTCGCCGTGCACCCCTCCGAGCGCGGCCAGATCAAGCAGTCGCTGCTCAAGCTGGGCTGGCCCGCCGAGGACCTCGCCGGGTACGTGGACGGCGAGGCGCACCCCATCGAGCTGCGCGAGGACGGGTGGGCGCTGCGCCCCTACCAGCGGCAGGCCGTCGACGGGTTCTGGCACGGCGGGTCGGGTGTCGTCGTCCTGCCGTGCGGGGCCGGGAAGACCCTGGTCGGCGCGGGCGCCATGGCCGAGGCCAAGGCCACCACGCTGATCCTGGTCACCAACACCGTCTCCGCGCGGCAGTGGAAGCACGAGCTGGTGAAGCGGACGTCGCTGACCGAGGACGAGATCGGCGAGTACAGCGGGACGCGGAAGGAGATCCGGCCCGTCACCATCGCGACGTACCAGGTGCTGACCACCAAGCGGAAGGGGATCTATCCCCACCTGGAGCTCTTCGACTCCCGCGACTGGGGACTCGTCGTCTACGACGAGGTGCACCTGCTGCCCGCACCGGTCTTCAAGTTCACCGCCGACCTGCAGGCCCGGCGCCGGCTCGGGCTCACCGCGACGCTGGTGCGGGAGGACGGGCGGGAGTCGGACGTGTTCTCGCTCATCGGGCCGAAGCGGTTCGACGCTCCTTGGAAGGAGATCGAGGCCCAGGGGTACATCGCCCCCGCGGACTGTGTCGAGGTGCGGGTCAATCTGACGGACTCCGAGCGGCTCGCCTACGCGACCGCCGAGACCGAGGAGAAGTACCGCTTCTGTGCCACCACCGCGACCAAGCGCAAGGTCACCGAGGCACTCGTGCGCCGGCACCGCGGTGAGCAGACCCTGGTCATCGGCCAGTACATCGACCAGCTGGACGAGCTGGGCGAGCACCTGGGCGCCCCCGTGATCAAGGGCGAGACCAGCAACGCCCAGCGCGAGAAGCTCTTCGACGCCTTCCGGGAAGGCGAGTTGAGCGTGCTCGTCGTCTCCAAGGTCGCCAACTTCTCCATCGACCTGCCCGAGGCGACGGTCGCCATCCAGGTCTCGGGAACGTTCGGCTCCCGCCAGGAGGAGGCGCAGCGGCTCGGCCGCGTGCTGCGGCCGAAGGCGGACGGGCACGAGGCCCGCTTCTACTCGGTCGTCGCCCGCGACACCGTCGACCAGGACTTCGCGGCGCACCGCCAGCGGTTCCTGGCCGAGCAGGGGTACGCGTACCGGATCGTCGATGCGGATGCGCTGCTCGCGGAGGGTGCGGACGAGGAGACCGTCTGAGGACGGTCCGCGCCGGGGCGCCGCGTCGGGGCGTCCCGCCTCAGGCGCGGCGCTTGTCCGCGTACTGGCCGAGGACGGCGACGTCCACGGCCGCACCCGCGAACGCCTTGATCGCGCGGAGAGCGGTGGAGAACGCCGACGGGGCGCTCGGGGCCGGGGTCATGGATGCGGTGGTCATGTCCTCCATGGTTCCGCCCCGGCGGCCTCCTTACATCGGCCTGCCGGTGTAAACGCGGGCGCGTGACCCTACTACCCCAGGCCCATGGCGCCCCCTACGGAAGGTGGAGGGCGCCCCTGAGGGGCTCCGGGGTTCGGTTCGAGTCCGGTTCGGGTGCGGTTCGGGTGCGGTTCGAAAATCGTTCGCGCCCGGCGGGGCTGCTCACTAAAATCTCCCCCTTTCCCTCGTCGTATGCCTGGAGGCCTCGCCGTGTCCACACCGTCCGTCGACCCTCTGGAGCGCGAGCGGACCCACCTCGCCTCGTCCCGCTCGGCGTTGCGGGCCATGCGGGCCGACGTCGAGGCGCTCGACATCAAGGACGTCACCGCGAACTGGGTCAACGCCGCCGTCCTGGAGCGCCAGATCGAGGACCGCATCACCGCCCTCGCCGACCTCGCCCACACGCCGCTGTTCTTCGGCCGGCTGGACTACCTGCACGCCCCGGGTGCGGATCGCGCCGAGGGCGCGGAGGGCGAGCAGTTCTACATCGGGCGGCGGCACGTGCACGACGCCGACGGCGACCCCATGGTCATCGACTGGCGCGCGCCCGTGTCCCAGCCGTTCTACCGGGCCTCGAAGAAGGAGCCGATGGACGTGCGCCTGCGGCGCCGTTTCGGCTACACCGGCGGCGAGTTGACGGCTTATGAGGATGAAGACCTCACGGATGCGGCCGGGGCCGGCGGCGCGAGCAAGCTGCTCCAGGCCGAGATCGAGCGGCCGCGCGTCGGTCCCATGCGGGACATCGTCGCCACCATCCAGCCCGAGCAGGACGAGATCGTGCGCGCCGGCATCGGCGGCACCGTGTGCGTGCAGGGTGCGCCCGGTACCGGGAAGACGGCCGTGGGGCTGCACCGGGTTGCCTATCTGTTGTATGCACACCGCGAGCGGTTGGCGCGGACCGGGACGTTGGTCGTCGGGCCCAACCGGTCGTTCCTCCGGTACATCGAGCAAGTGCTGCCTGCGCTCGGCGAGTTGAATGTGGGGCAGGCGACTGTTGACGATCTGGTTGGCGGGCGCGTCGAGGTGCGCGGCATCGACTCCGCCGAGGCCGCGCTCGTCAAGGGCGACGCACGCATGGCCGAGGTGCTGCGGCGCGCCGTGCGGGCCGGGGTGACGATGCCCGTCGAGCCCGTCGTGGTCGTGCGCGGGTCGCGGCGGTGGCGGGTGCCCGCCTACGAGGTCGAGGAGATGGTGCGGGAGCTGCTGGACCGCGACATCCGTTACGGCGCCGCGCGGGAGGCCCTGCCGCAGCGGATCGCCCACGCGGTGCTGGTGAGGATGGAGGCTGCCTGCGAGGCGCCCGACGACCGGGTGCAGGATGCCGTTGCGCGGAACGCGGCCGTGAAGGCCGCCGTCAAGGAGCTGTGGCCGGTCGTCGATCCGGCGAAGCTGGTGCTGCGGCTGCTCTCCGATGCGGAGTTCCTTGCGGAGCATGCGGAGGGGGTGCTGACGGAGGAGGAGCAGGCTGTTGCTCTCTGGGCCAAGCCTGCGCGGAGCGTCAAGACTGCCAAGTGGTCTGCCGCTGATGCGGTGTTGATCGACGAGGCTGCCGATCTTGTGGCGCGGACGCCCTCGCTCGGGCATGTGGTGCTCGACGAGGCACAGGACCTTTCCCCCATGCAGTACCGGGCCGTCGGGCGGCGCTGCACGACCGGGTCGGCGACGGTCCTGGGGGACATCGCGCAGGGGACGACGCCGTGGGCCACGCCCAGTTGGGGCGAGGCACTGGTGCACCTCGGGAAGCCCGATGCTGTTGTCGAGGAGTTGACGCAGGGGTTCCGGGTGCCGCGGGAGGTCATCGCGTACGCGTCGCGGCTGTTGCCGTCGATCGCGCCGGAGTTGTCGGAGGCCACGTCGGTTCGGGAGGCTGCCGGGGACTTCGCGGTGCGGGAGGTTCCGGCGGCGGAGCTGGACGCGGCGGTGGTGGCCGCGTGCGGGGCCGCGCTGCGACAGGAGGGGTCGATCGGGCTGATCGCGGCGGACGCGCGGGTCGCTGCGCTGGGCGTGTTGCTCGACGAGGCGGGGTTGGCCTACCTCGCTCCTGGTGAGGAGACGAGTGCTGAGGCCCGTCTGACCCTCGTCCCGGCGTCGCTGGCCAAGGGGTTGGAGTACGACTACGTGGTTCTGGACGAGCCTGCGGCGGTGGTCGCGGGGGAACCGGACGAGCGGACCGGGCTGCGGCGGTTGTACGTCGCGCTGACGCGTGCGGTTTCGGGGCTGACCGTGCTCCATGCGGAACCGTTGCCGACGGCGCTGGGTCGGGGCTGGGGCGGGAGCGGGGCGGACCCTTCCGGGGACTGAACTTTTTGTGACGGGCTGCTCCGCGTGAGGGTGCCCCCTCCTCTCGCCACAAAAAGTCTTTACGTCCCCTCCAGGGCCCGCCCCGCTCCCGCCCCACCCCCTTGCGTCCGTACGACGCCGACGGCGGCCCGCCCCCACAGGAAACCTCGCCTATGCGGTGTCTTCAACGGGCGGGCGGGAGGGCGTATTCACGCGCCGAAGGCGCGTGCAACCACCCACCGGCGGTCAGCCGGAGACGGCCTCGCGCCACACGCGCACCGCCCCCGCGTCCACCGGCGAAGCCCACCCGGCGGGGCGGGCCGCGCTGCCGATGTGGAAGGCGGCAATCCCCGCCGCCCTCAGCACGGGCACGTGCTTCAGCTTGAGGCCGCCCCCGGCCATGATCTGCGGTTCGTACCCCGGGTCGTTTCCGCGGGCCGCCTCCGCCACGAGCGTCGTCAGGCCGTCGTCCACGCCGGACGCCGACCCGGCGGTCAAGTACGTGTCCAGCCCCGGCTGGTCGGCCAGCTGCTTGCGCACCGCGTCGCGGTCCGCCGCGCGGTCCACCGCCCGGTGGAACGTCCACCGGGCCTTCGGGCCGATCGCGTCCACCAGGGCGGCCACCGCCGCCAGGTCGGCCCGGCCGTCGTCCGTCAGGAAGCCGAGGACGAACTCCTCCGCCCCCTCGGCGCGCAGCGCCCGCGCGTCCGCGCAGAGTGCCTCCAGTGCCCCTGCGCCGCCGGCCGAGAAGCTGTCCGACGCGCGGAGCATCACCCTCACCGGGATGTCCACCGCGGCCCGCACGGCCGCGAACGTGGCCGGGGTCGGGGTCAGGCCGTCCGCGGCCATGTCGGTGACCAGTTCGAGGCGGTCCGCCCCGCCGGCCTGCGCCGCCACCGCGTCCTCGGCGTCGAGCGCGATCACCTCAAGAATTGGTCTAGACATGTAGCCAAGCCTGCCACATCCGGAGCACGCGCCGGAAGCAGGCCTCCCGCGTGGCTCACAATTGGCCCATGAGCGTCGAGCTGCGTGAGCGATGGGTGCAGACCGTTGATCGTGTTCGGGGTGGGGGCGGGACCGACCCCGGGCCCTACGTCGACGATCTCCTCGTGCGGTGGAGCGAACCTCAGCGGCGCTATCACACGGTCTCGCATCTCGCTGCGGTTCTGCAGCATCTTGATGATCTTGCCGAGTACGCCGACGACATCGACACCGTCCGGCTCGCCGCCTGGTTCCACGACGCCGTCTACCGGCCCGACCGGTCAGAGAACGAGGAGCGCAGCGCTCATCTTGCCGAGCGGGCGCTGGCCGAGTTGGGCATCGACGATGGCCGTACGGCCGAAGTGGCGCGTCTCGTGCGGCTCACCGTCACGCACGATCCCGCCCCCGGCGACCGCAACGGCGAGGTGCTGTGCGATGCCGACCTGGCCGTCCTCGGCGGGCCGCCCGCCGCGTACGCCGCCTACGCGGCCGAGGTCCGGCAGGAGTACGGCTTCGTGCCGGATCCGGTTTTTCGTGGAGGGCGTGCCGCCGTGCTGCGGGGGCTGTTGGATCTTCCCGTGCTCTTCCGCACCCCGCTCGGGCACGAGCGGTGGGAGCGGACCGCCCGGCACAATCTCCGCGGGGAGCTCGACCTGCTCACCCTGTGAGCGGGCGTTTGCGGCGTCTCAGGCCCGCTCCCGTCATCCTGCTCACCAGTTCCTTGCTGCTCACCTCGATCGCACCCAGCCGCACCGCCTCCGGGTACGTGCCCTCCGGCACGTCGTAGTGGTCGCCGTCGAACGCCCTCGGCGGCATCCCCAGGCGTGCCGCGAAGGCGTGGAGTTCGGCGAAACTCTCGTCGCTCACCAGGTGGGACCACATCCGGCCGTGGCCCGGCCAGTTGGGCGGGTCGATGTACAGCACTAGCGCCGTACCGAGCTCAGCGAGCCCACGGGCGCTACGAGCACCGCCTGCTTGGTGCAGGCCCAGTGCGGGTCCGGGCCCAGCTCCGGCTCGACCTCCAGCGCGTGCAGGTCGCCCGACTCCGTGCACACCGGGCACAGCGGCCAGCGGCCATAGCGGTCCAGGAGTGCGTCCTGGACGTCCTGCGCCACGAGCCCGGGCAGGAACTCCGCGCCCTCCGGCCACTGCTCGACCCACCAGCGGCGCTGCGCCACCGCGTCCTCCACGATCGAGACGACGTCCGCCTCGGCCACGTCCCCCGCCGCCAGGTCCGCGAGGACGAGCGCCCGCGCCGTGTGCAGTGCCTGTTCGAGCTCCATGAGTGCCATTGTCCGGGAGCGGGAGGGTTGACTGCGCGCCGACCCGAAAATAGCTTTCAAAAAGTGGACAGGAAGGTGAAACAAACTGCCCCGCGCACACCTTTGCCCGGTGCTCTCGCGGCCAAGGTCCGGACTCTGGTCCCTTCCATGACCCGTTCCATGCAGCGTGTCGCCGAAGTGCTGGCCGCCGATCCCGCGGGGGCCGCCGCCCTCACCGTCACCGGCCTGGCCGAGCGCACCGGCACCAGCGAGGCCACCGTCGTGCGCACCGCCCGGCTGCTCGGCTATCCCGGCTACCGCGACCTGCGGCTCGCCCTCGCCGCCCTGGCCGCCGATCAGGCCGCGGGCCGCGCCCCGGCCGTCACCGCCGACATCGCGGTGGACGACTCGATGGCGAGCGTCGTCGCCAAGCTCGCCCAGGAGGAGACCCGCTGCCTGGCCGACACCGCGGCCGGTCTGGACACCGCCCAGCTGGAGTCCGCGGTGGCCGCCCTCGCCGCCGCCCGCCGCATCGACGTGTACGGGATAGGCGCCTCCAACCTCGTCGGCCAGGACCTGGTGCAGAAGCTGCTGCGCATCGGGCTCATCGCGCATGCCCCGGCGGATCCCCATCTGGCCGTCACCAATGCCGTGCAGCTGCGCTCCGGCGACGTCGCCGTCGCGATCACCCACTCCGGACGGACCACCGACGTCATCGAGCCCCTGCGGGTCGCCTTCGAGAACGGCGCCACCACCGTCGCCGTCACCGGCCGCCCGCAGGGCGAGATCGCCCAGTACGCCGATCACGTGCTCACCACGTCCTCCGCACGGGAGAGCGAGCTGCGCCCCGCGGCCATGTCGAGCCGCACCAGCCAGCTCCTCGTGGTGGACTGCCTGTTCATCGGCGTCGCCCAGCGCACGTACGACACCGCGGCGCCGGCCCTGTCCGCCTCGTACGAGGCCCTGGCCCACCGCCACTCCCCCCGGACCGTCCCCCGCTGACCATCGGAACCCCTTCCAGGAACCCCCCAGGAAAAGAGCCTCCTCATCATGACGTCGCCCGCCGCTTCCGCCGCCCTGCGCGCCCAGCTGGCCTCGCTCACGACCGAGGCGTTCCGCCCCGATCTCGCAGAGATCGACCGGCTGCCGACCGACGCCATCGCGAAGATCATGAACGCCGAGGACGCCGGCGTCGCGGCCGCCGTCGCCGAACGGCTCCCGGAGATCGCCGCCGCCATCGACGCGACCGCCGCCCGGATGGCCCGCGGCGGACGGCTCGTCTACGCCGGCGCCGGCACGGCGGGCCGGCTCGGGGTGCTGGACGCCAGCGAGTGCCCGCCCACCTTCAACACCGGTCCGGGACAGGTCGTCGGTCTCATTGCGGGCGGAACGGACGCCCTGGTGACGGCCGTCGAAGGAGCGGAGGACAGTGCGGAACTGGCGGCGGACGATCTGGACCGGCTCGGCATCGGCGCCGGCGACACCGTCGTCGGGATCTCCGCCTCCGGCCGCACGCCCTACGCGGTCGGCGCCGTCGCCCACGCCCGTGCGGCCGGCGCGCTCACCATCGGGCTCTCCTGCAACGCCCGTTCCGCACTGGGCGCCGCCGCCGAGCATCCGATCGAGGTCGTCGTCGGGCCCGAACTGCTCACCGGCTCCACCCGGTTGAAGGCCGGCACGGCACAGAAGCTCGTCCTCAACATGCTCTCGACGATCACCATGATCCGCCTCGGCAAGACCTACGGAAACCTGATGGTCGACGTCCGCGCCTCCAACGAGAAGCTGCACGCCCGCTCGCGCCGCATCGTCGCACTCGCCACGGGCGCTGCGGACGCGGAGATCGAACAGGCCCTGCACGCGACGGACGGCGAGGTGAAGAACGCGATCCTCGTCCTCCTCGGCGGCGTCGACGGCCCCACGGCCGCCCGGCTGCTGCAGGAGTCGGACGGCCATCTGCGCGCGGCCCTGGACGCGGCCCGGGCCTGACATGGACGCCACCGATCTCCTCCCTCTTCTCGGCGGGCCCGGCAACATCCGTTCCGTCGCCGCCTGCATGACCCGTCTGCGGGTCGAGCTGCACGACCGGACCTCGGTGCGCGACGGTGAACTGCGCGCCCTGCCCGGCGTGTTGGGCGTCGTCGAGGACGCCGACGCACTCCAGGTCGTCCTGGGCCCGGGCACCGTGACCCGGGTGACCGCGGAACTGGAACGACTGCTGGACCCCCTCGCCACCCGCGGGGCCGCCCTCAAGGCGGCCCAACAGGCCCGCAACGCCACGCCGTTCAAGACCTTCCTGCGCCGCATCGGCCAGATCTTCATCCCCCTCGTCCCCGCCCTCATCGGCTGCGGCCTGGTCGCCGGCCTGGCCGGGGTGCTGGCCGACCTGCACCGGCTGCCCACGCTCGTACCGGCCCTGTCGGCCGTCGCGGGCGGGTTCATGGCGCTGATCGCGGTCTTCGTCGGGCACGGCACGGCACGGGAGTTCGGCGGCACCCCCGTGCTGGGCGGGGCGGTGGCGGCCGTCGTCGTCCACCCGGGCGTGACGCACGTGCACGCCTTCGGCCTGACGCTCGCACCGGGCCAGGGCGGGGTCCTGGGCGCCCTGGGCGCGGCGCTGCTGGCGGTGCAGGTGGAGAAGGCGTGCCGCAGGGTGCTGCCCTCGGCGCTGGACGTGCTGCTCACCCCGGCGCTCACGGTCCTGCTGCCCGGGCTGGTGACGCTCTACGGGCTGATGTACGCGGCCGGTGAAGTCTCCGCCGCGATCGGCCGGTTCACGCACGTACTGCTGGCGGACGGCGGCGCCGCGGCCGGCTTCGTGCTGGGCGGGCTGTTCCTGCCGCTGGTGATGCTGGGCCTGCACCAGGCACTGATCCCGGTGCACACCACGCTGATCGCCGAGCAGGGCTCGACGGTCCTGCTGCCCCTCCTCGCCATGGCGGGCGCGGGCCAGGTCGGGGCGGCGCTCGCGCTCTACGTCCGGCTGCCCCGCAACGGCCATGTGCGCAGCACCATCAGGTCGGCGCTGCCTGCGGGGCTCGTGGGCATCGGGGAGCCGCTGATCTACGGGGTGTCGCTGCCCCTGGGCCGCCCGTTCGTCACGGCCTGCGTGGGCGGCGCGTTCGGCGGCGGATTCGTGGGCCTGCTCGGCCAGTTGGGCAGCACGGTCGGCGCAACGGCCATCGGCCCGTCCGGCTGGGCCCTGTTCCCCCTGCTGAAGGGCAGCCACGGCCCGGCCGAGGCGGTGGCGGTCTACGGGGCGGGGCTGCTGGTCGGCTACGTGACGGGCTTCGCGGCCACGTACGTCTTCGGGCTGAGCCGGGAGGCGTTGGCGGAACTGAACGCGTGGTCGCCTGCGGCTCCGCCTCGGCCGGAAAGCCCGAAGGCGGTACCCCCTGGGCAGGGGGTACCGCCTTCGGCTGGACTGTAGCTGCTCCCGGTCACCGGACGGAGTCCGGTGCAGCGTCCCGAAGCGTGTGAGGCCGGCTACGGCCGAGCACTGCGAGGGGCGCGTCAGGAGGATTCAGCTCAGAAGTCCATGTCACCGCCGGGCATGCCGCCCGGAGCAGCCGCAGCGGCCTTCTCCGGCTTGTCGGCGATGACGGCCTCGGTGGTGAGGAACAGCGCCGCGATGGAGGCGGCGTTCTGCAGCGCGGAGCGGGTGACCTTGGCCGGGTCGATGATGCCCTCGGCGATCATGTCCACGTACTCGCCGGTCGCGGCGTTCAGGCCGTGGCCGACGGCCAGGTTGCGGACCTTCTCCACGACGACGCCGCCCTCGAGACCACCGTTGACGGCGATCTGCTTCAGCGGGGCCTCCAGGGCCAGCTTGACGGCGTTGGCACCGGTGGCCTCGTCGCCCTCCAGGTCCAGCTTCTCGAAGACCGAGGAGGCCTGCAGCAGGGCCACGCCACCACCGGCGACGATGCCCTCCTCGACGGCGGCCTTCGCGTTGCGGACGGCGTCCTCGATGCGGTGCTTGCGCTCCTTGAGCTCCACCTCGGTGGCGGCACCGGCCTTGATGACGGCCACGCCGCCGGCCAGCTTCGCCAGGCGCTCCTGCAGCTTCTCGCGGTCGTAGTCGGAGTCGCTGTTCTCGATCTCGGCGCGGATCTGGTTGACGCGGCCCTGGACCTGGTCGCTGTCACCGGCACCGTCGACGATGGTCGTCTCGTCCTTGGTGATGACGACCTTGCGGGCGCGGCCGAGCAGGTCGAGACCGGCGTTCTCCAGCTTGAGGCCGACCTCCTCGGAGATGACCGTGCCACCGGTGAGGATGGCGATGTCGCCGAGCATGGCCTTGCGGCGGTCGCCGAAGCCCGGGGCCTTGACGGCGACGGACTTGAAGGTGCCGCGGATCTTGTTGACCACCAGGGTCGACAGGGCCTCGCCCTCGACGTCCTCGGCGATGATCAGCAGCGGCTTGCCCGACTGCATGACCTTCTCCAGCAGCGGGAGCAGGTCCTTGACCGAGGAGATCTTCGAGTTGACGATCAGGATGTACGGGTCCTCGAGGGAGGCCTCCATACGCTCCATGTCGGTGGCGAAGTACGCCGAGATGTAGCCCTTGTCGAAGCGCATGCCCTCGGTGAGCTCGAGCTCCAGACCGAAGGTCTGCGACTCCTCGACGGTGATGACGCCTTCCTTGCCGACCTTGTCCATGGCCTCGGCGATGAGCTCGCCGATCTGGGTGTCGGCGGCCGAGATGGAGGCGGTGGAGGCGATCTGCTCCTTGGTCTCCACCTCCTTGGCCTGGTCGAGCAGCGCACCGGAGACGGCCTCGACGGCCTTCTCGATGCCGCGCTTCAGGGCCATCGGGTTGGCACCGGCGGCCACGTTGCGCAGGCCCTCGCGGACCAGCGCCTGGGCGAGGACGGTCGCGGTCGTCGTGCCGTCACCGGCGACGTCGTCCGTCTTCTTCGCGACCTCCTTGACCAGCTCGGCGCCGATCTTCTCGTACGGGTCCTCGAGCTCGATCTCCTTGGCGATGGAGACACCATCGTTGGTGATCGTGGGGGCGCCCCACTTCTTCTCGAGGACGACGTTGCGGCCCTTGGGGCCGAGGGTGACCTTGACGGCGTCGGCGAGCTGGTTCATCCCGCGCTCGAGACCGCGCCGTGCCTCCTCGTCGAACGCGATGATCTTGGCCATGTGAAGTGGTCCTCCCAGGACGGGGTGGATTGCTCCGGACCGTGCAGGCGCCCGCGACGGACGGTCTGCGTGCCTCACGGTTCCTTGCCCCGCTTGGCCCGCGGACCTCACCGACGGTCCAAATCTGTCACTCTCACCCGGAGAGTGCTAGCCCAATGATTAGCACTCGACCCCCGAGAGTGCAAGGTCGCCCCGAAGGGGTGTCAGTGAGGGGTGGTGGTCGGGTGACGGGAGGGCGCAAGCGTGTATGACCGCTACCCACACGCACGAGCGCGCATGCACGAGGGGCCCGCACTCCGGAGAGTGCGGGCCCCTCGGCAAGCCGATTGAGCCGGGTGACCGACGCGCGACCGTCAGGCCGTCACCTTGACCATGTCCGCCTGCGGACCCTTCTGGCCCTGCGAGATCTCGAACTCGACCCGCTGACCCTCCTCGAGGGTGCGGTAACCGTCCATCTGGATCGCGCTGTAGTGGACGAATACATCCGCACCACCGTCGACCGCGATGAAGCCGTACCCCTTCTCCGCGTTGAACCACTTGACGGTGCCCTGAGCCATGCCTAACTCCCCTATTACTGGCCCTTGCACAGGACCGCACTTCGCGGGCCCGGGTCAGACCTCACCCCCTGACAGGTGGGGGTGTGCGCCGGAACGCGTCGACCGCGGCTGAATGTATCTGCACGGATGCCGTCTGCAACAGGTCACTCGGACGAGAATTCCGGGCGTGGCCGATCGGAAATAACCGCTGAATCGCGGGGATTATCGGGCAAGCCGGGCCGGGCAAAACCCAACCAACCCGACAATTCGTGCACGCGTTTCGCGCACAACTTGACGGGTTCTCATATGCGTTCGGCAGTGACACCGGAGGGGGAACGCCTCAACTCTATCGCGCTTCAACAGACGGAATCGCCCCGTCCGTTTTACGGGCGGAGCGATTCCGGGGCATTGTGCAGCAACCCTGTGTAAAGGTCAGCCCCCCGCAACGGCGGGAATCACGGAGACGGCGGAGCCGTCCGGGGTGGGCGTTTCGAGCCCCTGCTCGAAGCGGACGTCGTCGTCGTTGACATAGACGTTGACGAACCGGCGCAGCCGGCCGCTGTCGTCGAGCACGCGGGCGGCGATGCCGGGATGCCTCGCGTTGAGGTCGGCAACGACCTCGGCGAGGGTGGCACCGCTCGCTTCGACCTCGGACCGGCCGGAGGTGTAGGTGCGCAGGATGGTGGGGATGCGGACGGTGACGGACATGGGAATCCCTTCGGTTCGGGGTGATCGGGTGGGCGGGGCGCTGTCAGAGGCCCGCAGCGCGGAACGCGTCCAGGCTGGGCCGGATCGTCGCCGTCGGACCGGCCGCCACGGCGTCCAGCGTCTTGAGCCCGTCTCCCGTGTTGAGGACGACCGTGGTGAGGTCGGGATCCAGCTGACCGTTCTCGATCAGCTTCCGGGTCACCCCCACCGTCACCCCGCCCGCCGTCTCCGCGAAGATCCCCTCCGTCCGCGCCAACAGCCGGATCGCGTCGACCACTTCCTCGTCCGTCACGTCCTCGACCGCCCCGCCCGTCCGCCGGGCGATGTCCAGCACGTACGGCCCGTCCGCCGGGTTCCCGATCGCGAGCGACTTCGCGATCGTGTCCGGCTTCACCGGCCGCACCACGTCGTGGCCGCCCTTGAAGGCCTGCGAGACCGGTGAGCACCCGGCCGCCTGCGCGCCGAAGATCCGGTAGGGCCGGTCCTCGACGAGGCCCAGGGCGATGAGCTCCTTCAGCCCCTTGTCGATCTTCGTCAGCTGCGAGCCGGAGGCGACCGGCACCACGATCTGGTCCGGTACCCGCCACCCCAACTGCTCGCAGATCTCGTACGCGAGGGTCTTCGAGCCCTCCCCGTAGTACGGGCGCAGGTTGACGTTGACGAAGCCCCAGCCCTCGCCGATCGGGTCGCCGATCAGCTCGGAGCAGAAGCGGTTCACGTCGTCGTAGGTGCCCTCGATGCCGACGAGGTCGCCGCCGTAGACCGCGGCCATGACGACCTTGCCGGCCTCCAGGTCGTGCGGGATGAACACGCAGGAGCGGAAGCCCGCGCGGGCCGCCGCGGCGCCCACCGCGCCGGCCAGGTTGCCGGTCGACGAGCACGAGAGCGTCGTGAAGCCGAACGCCCGCGCCGCCTCGACGGCGATCGCGACGACGCGGTCCTTGAAGGAGTGCGTCGGGTTGCCGGAGTCGTCCTTGACGTACAGCCCGCCGGTCACGCCCAGTTCGCGTGCGAGGTTGTCGGCCTGGACGAGTTGAGTGAAGCCCGGGTTGAGGTTCGGCCTGTCCGCCACGTCCGCGGGTACGGGAAGCAGCGGGGCGTAGCGCCAGATGCTCGGCGGACCGGCCTCGATCCGCCGGCGCAGCGCCTCGGGGTCGCCGGCCGGGAGGTCGTAGGCGACTTCGAGCGGGCCGAAGCACGCGGCACAGGCGAAGACGGGACCGAGCGGGACGCGCTCGCCGCACTCGCGGCAGGACAGTGCGACGGCGGGACCGAACACCGGACGGGTGGTAGCACTTTCAACGGCTTGCACAGCCATGGAGGCGAGGCCCTTTCTCCTCATCTTCCCCGCGGCGAACCTCGCCACGAGACGGAATTGGCACCTTCCCCGCCGGGAGCCTCGCGTCTGCGACGGAGACCGGCTGGAGGGTTGCCGGGGCTTCAACGGGCCGTGTCCCTCTGCCCCTCTGGATGAGCGGTATGGCGCTGGGCATGGCCCAGGCATTTGTGCGCGTGGCGACCCCGACATGCGACGGCCGTCCGCGTTGTTCAAGACTGTAACGGAAGGGGCGGGGCCGTGAGAGGGCCGTCCGAACCGCGAGATGCATCACATCTCACGCACAACGCACCGGACACACAAGGAGTCGTACACGTGCTGGAAGAGGTGGAGCGCTGGCTGGACCACCGCTCCTGGACCGCAGCAGACCGTCCGCTCGACCAGCTGCTCGCCGCCAAACGCGAGACCGGGACCACGGTCAGCGTGGTGCTGCCGGCGCTGAACGAGGAGGCGACGGTCGGCGCCATCGTCGCCGCGATCCGTGCGGAGCTGATGACGGAGGCAGTGCCCCTGGTCGACGAGCTGGTGGTGCTCGACTCGGGCTCCACGGACCGCACCGGCGAGGTGGCGGCCGCGGCCGGGGCCCGGGTGGTGCACCGCGACACGGTGCTGCCGCGGCTGCCCGCGCTGCCCGGCAAGGGCGAGGTGCTGTGGCGGTCGCTGCTCGTCACGAGCGGGGACGTGGTCTGCTTCGTGGACGCGGACCTGCGGGACTTCTCCGCCTCGTTCGTGTCCGGGATCGTGGGCCCGCTGCTGACCGACCCGGACGTGCAGTTCGTCAAGGCGATGTACGACCGCCCCCTCGGCGACGAGTTTGATTCGCCCGCCTCCGGCAGGACCCCGGCCCGCGGCGGCCGGGTGACCGAGCTGGTGGCCCGCCCGCTGCTGAACCTGCACTGGCCGCAACTGGCCGGGGTCGTCCAGCCGCTGGGCGGCGAGTACGCGGCGCGCCGCTCGCTGCTGGAGCGGCTGCCGTTCCCCGTCGGCTACGGCGTGGAGCTGGGCCTGCTGGTGGACGCGCTGCACACCGTGGGCCTGGACGCGCTGGCCCAGGTGGACGTGGGCGTACGCAAGCACCGCCACCAGGACGAGCAGGCCCTGGGCCGGATGGCCGCCGCGATCTACCGCACCGCCCAGCTGCGGCTGGCCCGCGGCCACCTGGTGCGGCCCGCGCTCACCCAGTTCGAACGCACCGCGGACGGCTTCGTCCCCAGGACGTACCCGGTGGACACGGAGGAGCGGCCGCCGATGGCGGAGATACCGGAGTACGTACGGCGGCGGGCCGCGTAGGGCGTACGTTTGAGCGGTTCGCCGGACGGCAAGGCTGCGGTCATGGTCGCTGAGCACATGCACTTGCACATGCCGCCCGCGCAGATCGTGGTCGCCTCCAACCGCGGCCCGGTCTCCTATGCGCTGCAGGCGGACGGCTCGCTGGCCGCGGGCCGGGGCGGCGGCGGCCTCGTCTCGGGCCTGAGCGCGATCGGGCAGCAGGGGGACGGCGGCGGCGGGGCCGTCTGGGTGTGTGCGGCGCTCGGCGAGGGTGACCGCGAGGCGGTGCGCCGGGCGGGCCGAAGACTCGCCCCGGACGACACCGGCGGCCAGCAGGTACGGATGCTGGACATCCCGCCGGGCACCTTCGCCGCCGCGTACAACGGCGTGGCCAACTCGGTGCTGTGGTTCGTCCACCACCTGCTCTACCAGACGCCGCTGGAGCCCGTCTTCGACCTGGAGTTCCGGTACCAGTGGGCGGCCTACGAGGCCTACAACGCGGCCTTCGCCGACGCCCTCGCCGAGGAGGCGGCGGACGGTGCCTGCGTGCTCGTCCAGGACTACCACCTGACCCTGGTCCCCGGGATGCTCCGCGACCGGCGCCCCGACCTGCGCATCGGCCACTTCTCGCACACGCCGTGGGCCCCGCCGGACTACTACCGGCTGCTGCCGGACGACGTGGCCGAGCAGGTCCTGCGCGGCATCCTCGGCGGCGACCGCGCCGGCTTCCTCACCGCCCGCTGGGCCGAGGCCTTCGCCGCGTGCTGCGCGGCCGTGCTCGGCGCGGAGGTGCACAGGTCGGCGGAGGGCCTGGCCACGGCGGTGCGCTTCGAGGGCCGTACGACCCGGCTGGGGGTGCACGGCCTGGGTGCGGACGCGGACTTCCTGCGCGAGCGCGCGCACCGCCCGGACGTCGAGGAGCGGATGGCGGCCCTGCGCGAGCAGATCGGCCCCGGCCGCAGGACGATCGTGCGCGTCGACCGCACGGAGCTGTCCAAGAACATCGTCCGCGGCCTGCGCGCCTACCGCCGCCTGCTGGAGGAGCGCCCGCAGTGGCGCGGCCGGGTGGTCCACATCGCCTTCGCCTACCCCTCCCGCCAGGACCTGGCGGTCTACCGCGACTACACGGCCGAGGTCGAGCGCGTCGCGCGCGAGATCAACTCGGCCTTCGGGAAGGAGGACTGGCAGCCGGTGGCCCTCCATGTGAAGGACGACTTCGCCCGGTCGCTGGCCGCGTACCGGCTGGCGGACGTGGCCCTGGTGAACCCCATCCGCGACGGCATGAACCTGGTCGCGAAGGAGGTCCCGGTGGTCTCCGAGCACGGCTGCGCACTGGTCCTCTCCCGTGAGGCGGGCGCGGCGGCCGAGCTGGGCGACGAGGCGCTGCTGGTGAACCCGTACGACGTGGAGGCGACGGCGCAGGCCCTGCACGAGGCCCTGCTGATGGATGCGGGTGAGCGCGTGGAGCGCACCAAGCGACTCGCGGCGGCGGCGACGGCGTTGCCGCCGGCGCGGTGGTTCATGGACCAGTTGAGGGCGTTGCAGGAGAGTTGACCCGTGCCCCGAAGGGGCGCGGGGAACTGCGCGAGAAACCACAGCGAACCCGCACCCGGAGAACCGCGCGCCCTCCCCCGCGCCGGAGGCGCACCGGCGCACCGCAACCCCCCGTGTGCCCCCCGCAGGGGCCAGGGTAGACATGCACTCATGTCAATCGCCCCACGCTGGGCCGCACTTGCCGCGGCCACCGCAGCCCTGGTCCTCACGGCAACCGGCTGTTCGTCCTCCGACTCCAAGAAGTCCTCCGACGCCAAGGGTTCGCCCTCCGCCCCGGCGGAATCCGCCGGCTCCTCCGCCCCCGGAGGGACGGCCGCCATTCCGGCCGGCGCCGGTCCCCAGACCTCGTACACCGTCCAGAAGCAGCCCGCCCCCGGCACCTGCCACTACCAGTACACCGCCGACAAGCAGCCGCTCCCGGACCCCAAGTGCACGCCGGGCGCGACCAATCCCAAGGTCACCCAGGCCACGCTCAAGGAGACGATCTGCAAGAGCGGTTATACCGCGACGATCCGGCCCCCGGTGGGCGTCACCGGCAAGGAGAAGACGGCCAACGCCGAGTCGTACGGCTACAAGGGCTCGCCGCGCGACGCCGAGTACGACCACCTCATCAGCCTCCAGCTCGGCGGCGACCCCAACGACCCGCGCAACCTGTGGGTCGAGCCGCCGTCCCCGGGGCACAAGGACGGCGCGGGCCCGAACAACCCCAAGGACGTGGTCGAGACCAAGCTCAAGACCGCGATCTGCTCGGGCAAGACGGACCTGGCCAAGGCCCAGCAGGCCATAGCGCACGACTGGACGACGGCGCTGAACACCCTCGGCATCAAGGACGACGGCAAGTCGCCCGCGAAGGGCGCGAAGGAGACCAAGGACGCGGACGGCGGCGAGTAGACAGCAGGGGTCAGGACCCCAGCCGGTCCGCAAGCGCGTCCAGCAGCTCCACCACCCCGCCGGGCCCGTCGACCACCAGGTCGGCGCGCCCGGCGAGTTCCGCCACCTCGCTGCTCCCGCTGCACACCAGCGTCCCCGGCACCCCTTCCGCCCGCAGCTTCTCGACGGCCCCGAAGGCGGCGAGGTCACCGAGGTCGTCGCCGGCGTAGAGCACGGACCCGGCGCCCGTCTCGCGGACGTAGTCGGCGAGGGCGACGCCCTTGTCCACGCCGGGCGGGCGGAGTTCCAGCACCAGGCGGCCCGGTTCGACGATCAGGCCGTGCCGCTCGGCCAGTTCGGCGAGCGGGGCGCGCAGCGCCTCGAAGGCGGCCTGGGGGTCGGGGGCGCGGCGGGTGTGGACGGCGACGGCGCGGCCGCCCTTGTTCTCGATGTGCGCCGTCTCGATCCAGGTGCCCCGCCAGGCGCCGGACCGGTCGAGCACTCCGGGCAGCTCGGCCTGGACGGCCGCGACGCCGGGGTGCGGGGCGGGGGCGTGCACGGTGCCGGTCACGGCGTCCCAGCGCTCGGCGCCGTAGTGGCCGAGGACGACGAGGTGGTCCAGGCCGGGGACGCCGGCGAAGCCGCCGTAGCGGACGGCGACCCCGGCCGGGCGCCCGGTGATCACGGCGACCGAGCCCAGGTGCGGGGCGAGCCGGGCGAGGGCCGGCACGGCTCCGGGGTGGGCGCGGGCCCGTTCGGGGTCCGGCACGATCGGTGCGAGCGTGCCGTCGAAGTCGAGCGCGACGACCGCCCGTTCGGGCCGTGCCAGCAGTGCGGCCAGGCCGTCACGGCCGGCGGACGTCACAGGATCCGGGAAGGGATGGCTGCCCATACGGCGACCCTACCGGTGCGCCCGCCTCCGGGGAGGGCGGTTACCGCGCCTAGGGGGTGTCCGATGGGTCAGCGCGGGCCCTGCGGCGTCTGGTGCGGTGCATCGCAAGGCGGAGCATCGCCCTCGGACTGGGCGTCCTTGGGTGATGCGACAACGCGGCGAGGTGCCGTGCCAGGCGCCGCAGGGCTCGCGCTGACCCATCGGACACCCCCTAACGCGCGGTTCAGCGCCGCTCGCGCCGGGCGTCCCGCAGCCGCCGCAGCCGGTTGACGGTCACCGGGTCGTGCGCGAGCGCCCGCGGATCGTCGATGAGGGCGTTGACCAGCTGGTAGTAGCGGGCCGGGGTGATCCCCAGCCGCTCCCGCACGGCGCGCTCCTTGGCGCCCGGGCCGGCCCAGGCGGCCCGCTCGATGGCGAGCACGGCCCGGTCCTGCTCGGAGAGCCCCTGCGCTTCGTCCACGGTCTCCAACCTAGCCGCCCTAGCCGTCCGCGTTCTCCGTGGCGTCCGCCAGACGCTGGATCTCGGACAGGACCGAGGCCGGGTCGCCGCCCTTGCGGACGACCGCGCCGATCTTCTCCTTGATCGCCACGCTCACCTTGGCCCAGGAGACCTTGTCGGCGGGGTAGAACGAGGCGTCCTGGAGCTGCTCCAGGAACGGCCAGAGCTCGCCGTGCGCACGGTCCTCGTGCATCGCGTTGGACGCGGCGGTGGTCACCGGCAGCAGGTTGTACTGGCCGGTGAAGGACAGCACGTTGTCGCGCGAGTAGACGAAGTCGAGGAACGGGCCGATGCGGTCACGGTTGTTGTTCTGCTTGAACGCCATCATCCAGTCGGCGACGCCCATGGTGGAGCGGGCCTTGCCCTTGACGCCCGGCAGCGGCGTCATGTCGAAGTCGAGGCCCTTGGCCTTGGCCTGCTGGATCAGCGTGGGGTGGCCGTTGAGCATGCCGACGTCGCCGGCCCCGAAGGCATCGAAGACGTCCTGCCGGTTGGTGCGCCCGGGGTCGTTGGGACCGACGAGGTCCTTGCCGACGAGCTCGTCGCGCAGCCACTCGAAGGCCTTGACGTTCTCGGCGGAGTCGATCGTGTAGGAACCGTTCTTGTCGGTGTAACCGCCGCCGCCCGCGAGCATCCACATCATGGTCTCGGCCGGGGCCTCCTCGGGGCCGAGGGGCAGACCGTAGGGGATCTTCACGCCCGCGGCCTTGAGCTTCATCGCGGTGGCCTGCAGCTCGTCCCAGCTCTCGGGGGCCTTGGTGACGCCGGCCTTGGCGAAGAGCTTCTTGTTGAAGAAGAGCAGGCGGCTACTGGCGACGAACGGCAGGCCGTACTGCACCCGGTGCACCTCGCCCGCGGCGGAGATCGAGGAGATGAAGTCCGCCTGCGTGGGTATGGAGAGCAGCTGGTCGGCCGGGTAGAGCTTGCCCGCCGCGGCGAAGTCGGCGTAGGCGCCGATCTGCGCGATGTCGGGCGCCTTGCCGGCCGCGACCATGTCGGCGACCTTCTTGTCGACCTCGGTCCAGCTGTAGACCTCGACGTCGATCTTGATGCCCTTGTTCTTCGACTCGTAGTCGCGAGCGAGGGAATCCCAGTACTTCTTGGAGCTGTTGTCCTTTTTGTCGCCGTAGTCCGCTGCGACGAGCTTGAGGTGTTTGTCCCCACCGGGTGTCGAACTTCCGCACGCCGTCAGCGTCGGCGCCAACGCCGCAGTGGCGGCACCTGCCGCCGTCAGACCCAAGAACCGCCGCCGCTGCACTACTGCTTCCCACCTTTGTGTGGAGGTGTGTGTTCGATGGAGACCGCGAGTCTCTCCCGCGCGCCACCTTACGGTCTAGTTCGACGGGGTCTCGCTTCGGTATCGCCCTTCCGCGAAGATCGCACCCTGATCACACCCCGCAAGGAGGAGCAGCACATGAAGCCGTCCTCTTCTACTCCCGCCTCCCGTACGGCCGTTGAGCTGGCGACACAGCCGGACTGCTGGCGCAGGGCCGCGGTGCACACCGCTTTCCCGCCGGAGTCCGGCGAACGGATCGCCGTGACCGGCTGCGGCACTTCGTGGTTCATGGCACAGGCGTACGCGGCCCTGCGGGAGTCCTCCGGACAGGGCGAGACGGATGCGTTCGCGTCGTCGGAGTTCCCGGCCGGGCGACGGTACGACCGCATTGTCGCAATCACCCGTTCCGGGACGACGACGGAAGTGCTGCGCGTACTGGACGCGGTACGCGGCCGGATACCCACGGTGGCGATCACGGCGGACGCGGCGACGCCGGTGCGCGACGCCGCGGACGAGGTCGTGGTCCTGGACTGGGCGGACGAGCAGTCCGTCGTCCAGACCCGCTTCGCGACGACGGCCCTGGCGTATCTGCGCGCGGGCCTCGGGGAGGACATGACCGCCGCCGCGGCCGACGCGGAGGCGGCGGTGGCCGCGGCGTTGCCCGCGGCGGCCCTGGAGGCGGAGCAGTGGACGTTCCTGGGGGCGGGCTGGACGTACGGCCTGGCGCAGGAGGCGGCGCTGAAGATGCGGGAGGCGGCGGGGGCGTGGACGGAGGCGTACCCGGCGATGGAGTACCGCCACGGACCGATCGCCGTCGCCCGGCCGGGGCGGGTGGTGTGGGCGTTCGGGCCGTTGCCGGCCGGTCTGGCGGAGGACGTCGCGGCGACCGGGGCCACGCTGGTCACCGCCGGGGGCGGTGACCCGATGGCGGACCTGGTCCGCGTCCACCGGCTCGCTGTCGCGGTGGCGGAACGGCGCGGGCTGTCGCCGGACGCGCCGCGGAACCTGACGCGGAGCGTGATCCTGACGCCGTGATCTGCCCGCCCACCCGCCCGTTACCGGCACCGGGTGGGCTCGGCCACGACGCGCCCGCAGCCGAGCGCCCCGTAAGGGGCGCGGGGAACTGCGCGAGCAACCACGACGCGCCCGCAGCCGACGTCCCCGGGGCTTCGCCCCGGACCCCCGGGGGGGGGGGGCGCAGCGCGCCGCGGAGAAGGGA